>CAZVPJ010000021.1:3244-16854 GCA_964629035.1 uncultured Thiotrichales bacterium
CCATAATGGTTAATCGTTAATCAGCAAATTTCTGTTAGCTGGATCCGAGTTTTTTAATCATAACCAGGTATAATTGGAAACATGGAAGATCAAAATAATCAAATAGATGTCAGTGTAGACACCTCATACATTGAAGCTCAGTCTGATGAGGGTGAAAGTCGCTTTGTTTTTGCTTACACCGTTACTATTCACAATGCCGGTCATGTACCTGCAAAGCTGGTAACGCGTCACTGGCGAATTACTGACTCCAATGGAAAAATTCAGGAAGTTAAAGGTGAAGGTGTAGTTGGCGAACAACCCTACTTAAGACCTGGTGAAGCCTTTCAATATACGAGCGGCACCATGCTAGAAACTCCTGTTGGAACTATGCAAGGCACTTATCAAATGTTAGCCGATGATGGCACAAAATTTGATGCGCCTATTAATGCATTCACCCTTGCAGCTCCACGCGTTTTACACTAACTCTAATTTACAATTATAGTTAATCTGTTTGCCAAGCTTTAGCGCTTGGATGAGATAAAGTTTAGCCAGATATTTCTGGCAAGAATTGGTATCACATGGCGGTATACGCAATAGGTGACGTGCAAGGTTGTTTTGATGAACTCCAAGAGCTCGTTAAATTTATTTCATTCAATCCCAAAAAAGATCAATTATGGTTTGTCGGTGATTTAGTTAACCGAGGACCAAAATCACTTGAAACTTTACGCTGGGTAAAATCACTAGGTAGTTCTGCAGTAACCGTATTAGGTAATCATGATCTGCACCTTCTTGCTGCCTACGAAGGCGCCAAAGAAATTAGAACCACCAGCAGTTTGTATCCTGTTTTACAAGCAAAAGAAATTAACAAGCTTGTGGACTGGCTTAGATATCAACCACTAATAACATATAATAAACAACTTAAATTTGCCATGGTGCATGCAGGTCTTGCACCACAATGGTCGATTAAAGATGCGTTGCGTTATGCCAAAGAAGTTGAAGCAGTCCTGCGTTCTAAAAAATATAAAGATTTTCTTAACAATATGTATGGTGATACACCTAAGCAATGGGACGGAAGACTAAAAGGCTGGAATCGTCTTCGTGCGATTACTAACTTTATGACACGTGTACGGTATTGCACAAACAAAGGTGTCATGAGCTTTACAGAAAAGAATAGTCCAGGCACACAAAGTGCACGCATGAAGCCATGGTATGAAATACCCTCACGTAAAAGCCAAGACACCACTATTGTCTTCGGCCACTGGTCTACCTTGGGGCATATCAATGACCATAACGTCATCTCAACAGATACAGGTTGCCTATGGGGCGGAGAACTCACGGCTGTGAAAATTGATCTAGACAAACTTACTGTTTACCAAATAGCTTGTGAAGCTAAAAAGGAAATTCCAAGGAACAAATAAACCCACGACTGGATATGGATTATTTGTATTTTATTTACCCATAAAACGCTTTCCATTTAGTGCAATATGATTCTTTTTTTCATTTGCAAAACAAAACGCCGCAATCACTTCATGTCCGTCATCGTATACAAAACGTGCGGTATAGTTATCTATCACATAACGGCCTGAAGACTTGGGGTTTGATGCTCTCATAGTTGCATTTTCAGACCTGCCAAAGGCAGTCGCAGAGTTTGTGAAACGTCCGTTTTCCCAAAAACACCAGGTTCTCGCTACACCTACCGTCGTGCCACTCGTATAATCTGCACCGCTAGTTGAATTTAGCTTTCCAAAACATCCATTTAGTTTTTGATCTTTACTAGCAGGCCTTGCTACCCAGTTTCCACGAGTTTTATCGTAAGTCTTATCCGCATGCCCCTTGAGTAGCAAGGTATTATTTTTAATTTTCCAATGCCCCCATTTATTCGCTTTCTTCTGTTTAGAAACCTCAACGCCATATCCAAATGTATTTTTTAAATCGGATGTATAGGTCCCATTTTCAAATAATGCAATAAACCTATCCTTTGTACCAAACATCCCACCGGCTTGAATTCCCATCACAATTTCCCCGCGAATTTCTTTTAATCCCTTTACAACTGGCACTGCATCCAACACTTCAGTTTTTATTATTTGCGCTCTATGATTACTACTTTCACCTTCATTAGAATCACTTGGCTCTTGATCTGAAATTTTTGATGTACTTGCTTCTTCTGAAACTAACCCATCTGCATTTGCTACCGCATCTCCTTTATCTTCATTTTTACAAACCGACTCACCAAAACTTGCCCCTACAAGAATATTAACGAGATCTAAACCCTTAATCTCCATTTTCATCAAGCGCGCAACCCCTGGTTTGCCAGGACATGCATACAACACCGATTGCCCATTCTTTTTTCCATACTTGACTTTGCGTGTGACGGAATAAGCCCCTGGGACCGTTTCTTTTATAACGCCTTTTGAAGAAACAAATGTTGCTCCTGCGGGCACGGTCTTTTCCATGCTTTGTAACCATGCATCAAGTGCCATGTTATTGATATTCAACCATGGTCCGATCTCGACGACAGTCTTGCCTTTGGTAAGAATTCTGGCTTGATTAACCACTTTTTCATTCCAACCTTTTGGTGCAGGCACGGTAGCTGCATGCAAAGAACTAGCAATTAATACTATCCACAATAAGAATATAAGATAAATTGATATTTTGTTTTTTGTAGTGTTCATCTAAATAATTATATTTTTTTAAAACAAGGTAGATGCGAACGTTAAGTTTTTAAATTAAAATTGAACGATGATCACTGCTGTTTTAAATACAGCGTTCATATAAAACGTTGTCGACATCAAATTTATTATTTGCATCTTTTGCACGAAATTCTCGCTCCACTTCTCGCCACTGTTCTTGATCCCATTCAGGGAAATAAGTATCCCCTTCTAATTCAGCGTGAACAATCGTGGCGTAAAGACATTTGGTTATGGGTAACGCATATTTATAAATATCTGCCCCACCTATCACAAATGCTTTGCCATCAATCAAGATTTCAAGTTGCGCCCAATTGGTAACCACTGTGCAGCCTTCTACATGGTAATTAGGATTGCGTGTAAGCACAAAATGCTGACGGCCAGGCAGCACACCGGGCAGAGACTCAAATGTTTTGCGACCCATAATAATTGGGTGACCCATGGTGATTTTTTTAAAACGCTGTAAATCTGCTGGCAAATGCCAAGGGATTTTATTGTCGATACCAATTAAACCCTGTGGGGTCATCGCTACAATAATTGAAACTTCCATATATAAAAATGCTACACCGCAACCGGTGCAGCGATATGCTCGTGATGTTTATAATCCAGTAATTCAAAGTCTTCAAATGTAAAATCAAAGATAGACTTTACATCAGGATTAATTTTCATTTTTGGTAACGCATAAGGCGAACGACTGAGTTGTTTTTTAGCTTGATCTATATGGTTGGTATATAAGTGCACATCACCAAAAGTATGTATAAATTCGCCTGCCTTGTACCCTGTTACTTGTGCGACCATTTGAAGCAATAATGCATACGAAGCAATATTGAAAGGCACACCCAAAAATACATCTGCGCTGCGTTGATAGAGCTGACAAGAAAGCGTGTTTTGTGCGACGTAAAATTGAAAAAATGCGTGACAAGGAGGTAGCGCCATATTATCAAGCTCACCAACATTCCATGCACTGACGATATGACGTCTGGATAAAGGATTATCCTTTAGGTCAGCAATGAGTTGAGTGATTTGATCAATACTCTCTCCGTTAGCATTTTGCCAACTACGCCATTGAGAACCATATACGGGTCCTAGTTCACCATTTTCATCTGCCCATTCATTCCAAATTGAAACACCATTTTTATTTAAGTAATCAACGTTAGTCTCACCACGCAAAAACCAAAGCAACTCATGAATAATTGATTTCAAATGTAACTTTTTTGTGGTCAGCATCGGAAAACCGTTCTGTAAATCAAAACGCATCTGATAACCAAATACAGAAACCGTACCGGTTCCAGTTCGATCACCTTTCTCGACACCATGGGTCATGACATGGTTTAAAAGTTCTAAATACTGCTGCATAAATTACTTATTTTTTGCCATTCCGAACTTGTTATACGCCAACCACAGTGTAACGATGCCCACTATGATCATAGGTAGAGATAGTAACTGCCCTCGGGTGAGCCAATCTACCGTAGGTGCGTCAGGCTCGCGCACAAACTCTACAATGAATCGAAAAACGCCATAAAGCAGCACAAACAAACCGCACACTGCACCCATTGGTCTTGGCTTTTGTGCAAAGACCCATAGGATAACAAACATCGCAAAGCCTTCTAATAACGCTTGATATAATTGCGATGGGTGACGCGGCAAACTACCTGCATGCGGAAAAATCATTGCCCATGGCACATCTGTCACGCGACCCCATAGTTCACCATTTATAAAATTGCCAATACGACCCGCCCCTAAACCAATCGGCACCATCGGAGCAACAAAATCACAAAGACGTAAAAACCCATACCCTTTAGATCGTTGGTAAATCCACAAGGCCACAATTACCCCTAACAATCCACCGTGAAAACTCATGCCCCCTTCCCAAATTTTAAAAAGGTAAAGAGGGTTCTCTAAAAAATAAGAAAAATTATAAAACAGAACTGAACCAATACGACCCCCTAGAATCACACCTAACATACCGTAAAATAAAATATCTCCGACATCATCAGGTTGTGCAACGGTATGTGCTTTCTTGGCGTGAATTCTACCTAGCCACCAAAAGCCTAGAAAGCCTATGGCATACATAAGTCCATACCAGCGCAACTTTAGTGGCCCAAGTGCAAAAATGATTGGATCGATTTCGGGAAATGTCAGCATACTTACACTATAACAACAGTTAGACTTGGTTAATAACATACGAAGTTAATAACACATGAATTAATGTATAAATTTTGAACACCTCATGACGAAAACCTCAAACGCTAATCATCTGCATGACCAAACCAGCCCCTACCTTCTGCAACATGCAGACAATCCTGTTGATTGGTATCCATGGGGAGAACATGCACTTTCTTTAGCGAAGCAACAACAGAAACCTATTTTGTTATCCATTGGTTATTCAGCATGTCATTGGTGTCATGTAATGGCTCATGAATCATTTGAAGATGAAGCGACTGCAAAAGTTATGAATGAACTTTACATTAATATTAAAATTGACCGTGAAGAACGCCCAGACATCGACAAAATTTACCAAACTGCACAATACTTATTAACGCAGCGTTCAGGTGGATGGCCACTGACCATGTTTCTAACCCCTGAAGATCAAATTCCATTTTTTGGAGGCACATATTTTCCAGACGCACCGCGACATGGATTACCTGCTTTTAAAGAACTGCTGCATCATATCTCTGATTTTTACCAAAATCGACGCGCTGAAATCACTACACAAAATGAGTCCATGCAGAATGCGTTGCAAAGCATTTATGAGCCTGAATATACACAAGCAAATTTATCAGAAACAATACTCGATACGTGCATAGAACAACTTGAACAAAACTTTGATGCTGACCATGGGGGATTTGGCAATGCACCCAAATTTCCTCACCCAACGAATTTGGAAAGATTATTTCGCTACTACGCACAACATAAAATTAATGGGATTAACAAACCCCGGGCGCTTCATGCGGCAGTATTTAGTTTGGAAAAAATGGCAGCAGGTGGGATCTATGATCACTTAGGTGGAGGATTTAGTCGTTACTCCGTCGATCAATACTGGATGATTCCACATTTTGAAAAAATGTTATATGACAATGGACCCTTGCTTGCTCTTTATGCACATGCATTCTCCTTGACTTATTCTGAGCCATTTAGAAAAGCCTGTCTTGGCACTGCTGAATGGTTAATGCGTGAAATGCAATCACCCGAGGGTGGTTATTATTCAACACTCGATGCAGACTCAGAAGGAATTGAAGGCAAATATTATGTCTGGGGAAAAGATGAAATAAAACAGATCTTAACCACCGAAGAATATTCTATCTTTGCCCCCCACTTTGGCTTTGATGGTGTGGCTAATTTTGAAGGCAAATATCACTTACATACGTTCAAAACCGAGAAACAGATATGCGAAGACCTAACGATAAGCAGCATTGAATTTAACAATCAATTAGATGCAGCAAAATCCAAACTTTTGGCATTGCGCGAAGAAAGAATCCGACCTGAATGTGATGAAAAAATTCTAACTAGCTGGAATGCGCTGATTATTCGCGGCATGCTTATCGCAGGTAGAGCTTTGCATAATGCTGACTTCATTCATTCTGCAGAGCAAGCATTAGACTTTATTCGCAATACCATGTGGAAAAATAAACGCTTGTTTGCAACCTACAAAAAAACAGGCAAAGAGGGTAAAGCACACTTGGATGCTTATCTTGATGACTATGCTTACTTACTTGATGCATTGCTGGAAATGTTGCAAACACGTTGGAATACAAATCATCTACATTGGGCATGTGAAATTGCCGACGTGCTCTTAAGTAAATTCGAAGACTCATCTCTAGGGGGGTTTTATTTTACCGCTAGTGACCATGAACAGCTAATCCAACGTCCAAAAACAATAAGTGATGATTCCACGCCTTCTGGAAATGGAATAGCAGCTTTTACTTTAGCGCGGCTTGGGTATTTGCTAGCCGAGCCAAAATATATTGAAGCTTCAGAACGTGTACTTAAATTTGCAGCACATGCCATCAGCCAATCACCACTCGGACATAACAGTTTATTGCATGCGTTTGAAGAACAATTGCATCCACCACAAATTATAATCCTTAGTGGCGAAAGATCAGCTTTAGAAAAATGGCACGAAGCCTGTAATCATGGCTATGCGCCACAGCGCATGGTGTTTTCTATTCTGGCTGATGAAGCTAATTTACCCGCAGCCATAGCCGAAAAGAAGTACAAACCCTCAAGTAAAGAAGGTGTAACGGCTTATGTATGCCAAGGTACACATTGTGACGCGCCTATTGAAAATTTTGTTGAATTAAAAAATATTCTTGCTAAATCCAGTGTCCAACCCCCAACAAACTAGTCACCGTTATACTATTTAAATAATGAACGTATTACGTGGCATCTTTCGATTCATTCACTTGTTGGGTCATTTTGCAAAGGGACTATATTTTACCTATACACGACTGCATGGCACAGAAAGTCATGACTTAAATGAAGCACAACATAAGCTAATTCAAGACTGGTTACATCGTAGCGCCGAGATTATCGGCATAGATATACAAGTTCATGGAACCGCAATACATTCGCCTGCTTTTGTAGTCGCCAACCACATATCATGGTTAGACATCGTTATCATTTCTTCTGTATTACCCGTTTCTTTCTTATCCAAAGCAGAGATTCGCAGATGGCCTGTCATCGGCATGCTCGCTGCCAAAGCCGGGACATTATTTATTCATCGAGGCGCTAAGCATGGTGCAGAAGAAGCGGTTGAGTTAGTAAAAGTTAAATTAAAAGCTAACCATAGTATTGCGTCTTTTCCCGAAGCGAAAACCACTGATGGATCATCGGTGCAATTATTTCATGCTCGATTATTTGCAGCCGCAATAGACACTAAAACCCCTGTTCAGCCAGTTGCCTTGTGTTACCCACCAAACGAAAATCTACCCCAAACAAGTATTAATCCACTGGTGCCCTACGTGGAAGGCCCCAATTTAGTGAAACATGCTTTTAGAATTATGTGTGCAAAACGCACCATTGCAGAAGTGACTTTTTGTGAAGCCATTGAGATCAAGGATCAACTTAGAAAAGATCTTGCACAATCGTCAAGAGATGCGATTGTGCAAGTCGTAGAAACTCAAATAAATTAAATTAATTTAGATCAGTAATGCGACGAGTACATACCTAAGTACTTTATACCTGAGTACACACCTGGGCGAAATATATAAAAACTTAGCCTAAGGCTTGCATAGCTGCCTCATAGTCGGGCTCATCTGCAATTTCACCTACAAGCTCCGTATGCACAACTGAATTATCCTGGTCCAACACTATAATTGCACGTGCAGTAATTCCTGCTAAAGGGCCATCTTCAATTAATACCCCATAATCACTTGAGAACTCTTTTGTACGCATAATAGAAAGAGGGACTACATTATTCACCTCTTCTGCACCACAAAAACGCGACATTGCAAATGGCAAATCGGCAGCCACAACCAATATCATTATGTCTTCATGTTCTTTAGCAAAGTCATTAAATTTCTTTGTAGAAGTCGCACAGACAGGTGTATCCAAACTTGGAACAATACTAATAATTTTTTTCTTACCAGGAAAAGTAGAAAGCGTTACATTTTCTAAGTCTTTATTAACTAATACAAAGTCTGGTGCGGTTGAACCTATTTCTGGAAGGTTTCCACTCGTATGTATCTCATTTCCTTGCAAAGTAATTTTTGCCATTATTTTTTCTCCGAAATAATTTGCGCTATGGCTTTATAAAGTATTCTTCTATCGTAGGAAGTGCTTAATGTTTAAACACTATTCCCCAACCAGTGAATCATATTGGCTTGCATTCAACAGGCTGTCAATTGATGATTTGTCCAATATTTCTACCTTACAAAGCCAACCTGCTTCATAAGGTGCTTCATTTATTGCTTCAGGAGCATCTACCAATTCTTCATTTACCTCAATAATTTTGCAGTCAACGGGCGCAAAAATATCACTTGCAACTTTTACGGATTCTACTACTGCACACGTAGCACCCGACTGATGCTCTGCATCCACTTCTGGCAACTCCACATAAACAATGTCTCCTAATTCTGACTGCGCGTATTCTGTTATACCTATCGTGGCAAGGTCATCGGACTCCAATAATAGCCAGATGTGTTCCTCGGAATAAATACGGTCGTCAGGACTTTCACTCATATACAAATTCTCAGATGTTTACTTAAAACTTTCAAGGTATAATTATAAAAGTTTTTTTTAATTCTAATCCAGTTATCACTACCCAAAATCAAACGACAATTTTATGTATAAATTAATATTTTTATCGGCCGTTATACTACTCACAGCTTGCAACCAAACACCCAAAGAATCATTTAGCACCGAAGGTGCTTGGGTACGTGAAGGCCCGCCCAATGCTGGTGCATTAGCGGGTTATGTAACCATTACTAACCATACAGATAAAGATAGAACCTTAGTAAAGGCTAAAAGCGAACAATTCAATGTAGTTGAAATTCATCGTACCATCGTGGTCGATGGGGTAGCCAAAATGCGTCGCCAAAAAGATCTGCCCATCCCTGCGGGTGATTCACTTATATTGGAACCGGGTAGTTATCACTTAATGCTCATGACACCAAAGAAGGTATTTAAAGCCAATGATGAGGTAACGGTAACCATTTCATTAAAGCTAGATGAAGAAATTGAAGATTTTGACATTGTCATGCCGGTCAAAAAGCCTAATTCTTAATCAATTACCACATCAACTACAAGGCTACTGGAGATTATCCCCAAATAACGCACTAGCAAGATTCGTAATTCGGTATCATCTTGGATAACCGCAAACTATACATTTACATCCATGCAGATCAAATTATGATCTGAGATATCAATTGGTACTCGTCTTGAACGATTTCTCGCAAGCCTTTTCTAAAGCGTTTCAGCTTATTTTCGAATTAGACCCTGCTCTGTTAGAAATTATCGGACTGTCTTTGCGTGTAAGCATGACCGCAGTGGCCATTGCTAGTGTCATTGGCCTACCATTAGGAGCCGCACTGGCACTCTATAAATTTCATGGTCGTGGTTTAATAGTTGCACTTCTAAACGCTTTCATGGGATTGCCTCCGGTTGTGGTAGGTCTTATCGTGTATTTAATGTTGTCACGCTCGGGGCCATTGGGAGTCTTAGGTTTACTATTCACGCCTACTGCAATGATCATTGCGCAAGTCTGTTTAATTACCCCCATCATTGCTGCACTTACACGACAAACAATACTGGATGCAAACACTGAATATTACGAACAACTGCGCGCATTAGGTGCTAAAGCTTCACGGATGATGAAGACGCTTTTATGGGAGACACGTTTTAGCTTAATGACGGGCGTATTTGCGGGCTTTGGCCGTGCGATTGCCGAAGTAGGTGCAGTGTTAATCGTCGGTGGAAATATCAATCATGCTACGCGTGTAATGACCACTGCAATTGCTCTGGAAACACGTAAAGGCGACATAGAGTTAGCCCTTGCACTTGGCATTATATTAATTGCGATATCGTTAATAGTGACTTCAATTGTCATGAGTGCAAGACATGTTGCTTACCAACACCATCACTAATATGCAAAAAATAGATGCGTTACCTTTACAGGCAAACCACCTACATATCACTAAAAATGGTAACGCATTACTCAGTGATGTGACATTTTCAATCGAGTCTAACGAAGTTACTGTGATTCTTGGCCCGAATGGAGCTGGCAAAAGCTTACTACTGCGCACAGCACATGGCTTAGAATTACCGAAACAGGGCGCATTAACATGGAACTCAACAACACCAACACCACAAAACCCATGGCGCGCATACATCCTCCAAAAACCCGTATTATTGCGTAGGACTGTGCGTGCAAACTTAGAATATATACTATCGCTGCATAACGTTAACAAGACTCATTATACAAGCTTAATTAATACAGCTCTCAAACATACCGGCTTAAGTCAACTTGCTCATCGCAATGCACGAGTTCTTTCTGGCGGCGAACAACAACGTTTAAACATTGCACGTGCATGGGTATTGAAACCTAAAGTAATACTGTTGGATGAGCCCACTGCGGAACTTGACCCTAATGGCACGGCATCCATTGAACAATTAATTGAAACCATTGCCAAACAAGGTACTAAGGTCATTATGACGACACATGATCTCGGACAGGCACGCAGGTTAGCGAAAGACATATTATTTTTACATCAAGGAAAATTGTTAGAACACACGCCTGCTGAATCATTTTTTGAACAACCCGATAGTAAACCTGCACAAAACTTTATTGCGGGTAAATTATTAAATGGAAATTAATAACATACCAAGAAAAATACCCATGAAAACAAAAAGCTTCATACAAAAAATATTCATCAATTCTCTGTTCATTGCTTCCTTAAGTGCAGCCAATGCAGATGAAGAATCATTTATTACACTTTCATCCACCACCTCTACAGATAATTCAGGTCTACTCGATTATTTAATTCCAAAGTTTAAAAACGAAACAGGCATTGATGTTCGTGTCATTGCGGTAGGTACCGGACGTGCGCTACAACTAGGTGAACGAGGGGATGCAGATGCCGTGTTAGTTCACCATAAAGCATCTGAAGAAAAATTTGTTGAAAAAGGTTTCGGCGTTCATCGTCGTGATGTCATGTATAACGATTATGTCATTGTGGGGCCCAATCATGACCCTGCTAGTATCCAAGATGTAGAACATGCTTCAGAAGCTTTCAAGTTAATTAGCCAATACAAGATCCCTTTTGTTTCACGCGGAGACGAAAGCGGTACTCATAAAAAAGAATTAGAACTATGGATGCATGCGTCCGTCGATGCACAAAATCATAGTGGAAATTGGTATCGTGAAGCAGGAGCCGGAATGGGCGCTACGCTTAATATCGCAAATGGCATGGGTGCATACACCCTTACCGATCGAGGTACCTGGTTGTCTTTTAAAAACCGTGAGCACTTAACTTTGTTATTTGAAAATGATCCTCCGCTATTTAACCAATATGGAATTATTCTGGTTAATCCTGAGCGCCACAAACATATTAAGTACCAGGAAGCGAAACAGTTTTCAGACTGGCTGACTTCCAAAAAAGGACAACAAGCGATTAATGATTTTTCCTTACAAGGTCAGCAACTTTTCTTTTCTAATGCGCTCCCTAATGCCAAATCTAATACGCTGAAACCTACACAAGCAAACGTTGAGCGAGATATTGCTACATTTGAAACAGAGTAATGTTTTAACTTATCGAGTGAGAATGTACTATTATCAAGCTTGCATCCTAATCAAGTCACCCATTCTCAGGCCTGTATTCTTAGAATCTGTTGATTGTGATCACGCAACAAACAGGAAGCAATTTGAGACGAAACGATATTGAAATACAATTTAACAACATCGTTTTACAAAAACCATTTATTCGGCGTAACGTAAAAAATTAAACACAAAGGCAATGCAGAAACATTATGGGACGTGACTCCTCACCTTATGCAACACCAGAAAGCGATGTAGAAACGAATCGTGATAAATTTCATGAAATTCGACCTGCAGGAAACTGGAAACGTTTTGGAAATTACTTAATTGACTATATTGCGATATATATTTTCTCAATGGTCGTGGGTGTAGTGGTAGTGTTATTGTCAGGTGAAGCAGGTCTGCAACGTCTTGAAAACATTACTCCAATAGAGGAAATTGCCCTCGGTTTTATTGTTTATTCCTCATACTATCTATTGCTAGAGTTTTACACGGGCAAAACCATTGGCAAATTATTTACCGGCACGCGAGTCGTCAATGAACAAGGCGGAAAACCTACTTTTAATCAGATCGTTGGCCGTTCATTGAGCCGACTCATACCCTTTGAGCCTCTTTCATTTTTTGGAGCATCAGGGCGCGGTTGGCATGATCGGTTCTCTAAAACCTATGTTATCGAGACCCGTAATAGCGGGCTAGAAGCGTGAACTTCAAGCGTGAACTAGATGCGTGAACTAAATATATAAAAATCAATCAAATCTTTATACAGCAAATCTACTATACTCACATAACTCAAAGACCTGAATCACATAAAGCTTAAACACATAAACGTGAAGCAGATTAACTGCTTACATTGGTAGCCAACAACCTTACCAATAAACCCCTTAAAAGGTATGCCATGAAATATTTTGTTCCGATCATTATTTTATTCACCTTATGGTTAGGTAGTGCTTTTGCAGAAGCAGACATAAAATCTGAGCAAGAAGCTAATCCAAAGACTAATTCAGAAACTAATATTGCTAACTACAAAAAAAATTATGCAGAACAGTTAATCCCATTACTTAAAGAACGTATGGCTACTGAATTAGAGATGCAATCCGAAACCGATGCACATGAGCATGTCTCAAAACTTGCAGACAGAATGGCAACATGCCAATTGGTTGCGATAGAAGGTTACCCACAAAAATACCAAGATGCATCCATCAACCCTATTGCTAATGGCGTTGATCTCAAAAAAGCCAATAATGATCTGAATCTAATCATTCAAACGGATATTCAAAATGGTGATATCACTGATCAAGCACTCAAAACAATGACTGAATCTGCAATTGAGAAATACAAAATCTGTTTAAGCGATGCAGAACCAAACCCTAATAATTTACCCCAGTAAATTCTCTTGCAAGTTTCTCAGCAATATACATATTAACTATTACAGCCATTGCCACGCATTATGAAAATAAAATATACAATACTTGCAGTAATAATCTCTCTTGCATCAATCAATATTGCTTATGCAGAAACGAACGTAGAAAAATATAAAACAATCTATGTTGAAAAAATCAAACCTATTCTCAAAAAACAGTTCGCTGGGGCACTAGAAAAAGAATCGGATCCAGAAGCCAAACTTCAATTCGTTGCAGAAGGAATGGCAGACTGCCAAATAGAAACCATCAGTGCGTACCCACAAAAATATC
>CAZVPJ010000022.1:0-16101 GCA_964629035.1 uncultured Thiotrichales bacterium
GGCTAATTCTTCAAGTTTTTTGGTAAATTTATTTTTACGTAACTTGGTTATTTTAATTGCAGACTCAACCGTCTCAATGCGCTCATCACGCACCAATTCTATGTCTTCTACGGTTAAATACATTGCCATTAACACACGGTCTCGGTGTTGTGACTTTTTAATCTTTTCTTGTTTCTGCTCTTCTAGTTTGGCTAATCGTTCTGCTTCTTCCAACTCACCAACTGTTTTAGGAGCCGGGATCGTTTTAACGACCCGACCGGTATCATTTAACAAATCTTGTTTCTTCTGGGACTCGGTAGGCGGCAAACTATCGCTGTAGTGAATCGTGCCACTGTCATCCACCCAACGATAAAACTCGGCCTGTACAACCCCAGCCAAACTAGTGGCAAGAAGCAGGAGTAAATAAGTAGAATACTTTATGAATAACATATAACCAATTGATCGTTTTACTTTGGTTTTCTAGTTCAAATAATAGGGATAATATTACTACCATAATCCAAGAAGTTAGAGCCAAAATAGCTTATTTAATCGTGAAACTATACTCACTCGTCATATTTAGAAATAACTGCAGCACCCCCCATACCGTGCGCATTATTCAACCATGATAATTATATGGTATTCGGACGGTATTGTTCCAGGTAGTCCTTTATATTGCCTAGATGTTCGTTATACATGTTATTAGACTCTGAATAACCGATTAAATCTTTGGCTTTCGCAACACTGATTACCGGTATTTTTAAGTCTTGCTGCACTTGCCCCACTGCTGACAAAGCATTTTTATTTTCTTCACCTTGGCCTTTAACCGGGCCTTGTCCGCGCTCTTCGCGGTCGAAAGCAATCACTACGCCTGCAGCATTTGCATCTGATGGGGCAAGAATTTCAGCGGCTTCATTAATTGCAGTACCCGCTGTAATCACATCATCAATAATAAGTACTTTGCCACTCAATGCTGCACCCACAATGTGTCCACCATCACCATGTTTTTTAACTTCTTTGCGGTTAAACGCATAAGGATAATTTCTTGCGTGATCTCGTGATAAGGTCATGGCTACCGCAGCGACTAGAGGTATGCCTTTATAGGCCGGGCCAAATAACATATCAAACTCTAGGTTTGAATCCACAATAGCTTGTGCGTAAAACTGACTTAACTTATGTAGAGCATTTCCATCATTAAATAAACCCGCATTAAAAAAATAAGGGCTGACGCGACCAGACTTAAGTGTGAATTCTCCAAATTGCAGTACACCTTGTTCAACCGCAAATTGAATAAATTTAGTGCTATTTTTCATATTTTTTTCTTTGCATAGGTTTCTTATCTAATCTTTGTTAGTGTACTAAAAACCTACTTCAATTGGATCAACTAGATTTGACTATACGCATAATCACTGCAAACGTTAATGGTATTCGAGCTGCTGCCCGTAAAGGCTTTTTTGACTGGTTAGAGAAACAAAATGCAGATGTGGTGTGTGTCCAAGAAACCAAGGCACAAATACACCAACTCGAAGAAGACCCTGTGTTTTTCCCGCAAGGCTACCATTGCACCTACGTCGATGCAGAAAAAAAAGGTTATAGCGGTGTTGCGGTGTATAGCAAACATAAGCCTAGTAAAGTCATCACTAAATATGGTGATGATGAATTTGATAGTGAAGGACGCTATTTAGAAGTTCAGTTCGATAAACTAGCCGTGGTATCTCTATATGCTCCTTCTGGTTCTTCAAGTGAGGAACGTCAAGCAGCCAAATTTCGATTCATGGATTCTTTCTTGCAGCATTTAAAAAATCTAAAACGCCGTCGTAAGGATTATATTATCTGTGGAGACTGGAACATTGCCCACAAAGAAATCGATTTAAAAAATTGGCGAGGTAACAAAAAGAATTCAGGCTTTCTACCAGAAGAACGTGCCTGGCTTGATACCTTGTTTGATGAGGTTGGTTACATCGATGCATTTCGTGAAATAAATCAGCAAGAAGACCAATACACATGGTGGTCGAATCGCGGCCAAGCTTGGGCCAAGAATGTCGGGTGGCGGATTGATTATCATATTGCTTCACCCAAGCTGAAAGGCAAAGCTAAAAAAGAAAGTATTTATAAAGACGAACGCTATTCTGATCATGCACCTCTAATAATAGATTACGATCTAAAAATTTGAGCGCACAAGACAACAAAATAACTTGGCTGCAAGCGCTAAGTGTTTATAAAGAAAAAAAAGTTGTCGCCATGCTTTTTCTCGGCTTCTCTGCCGGCTTACCGTTATTACTAGTATTTGGAACACTATCGTACTGGTTACGAAAAGAAGGAATTGATCGTACTACTATCGGCTATATTTCTTGGGTAGCACTTTTATATGGTTTTAAATTTGTATGGGCACCGATTGTTGATCGTTTAAAAATTCCCGTTTTGGGCAATTGGTTGGGACAACGACGAAGCTGGATGCTGCTCGCGCAACTTGGTGTCATCATCGGTTTATTTGCTATTGCTAGCACCAATCCTACGTCCCAATTAAATATGCTGGTTTTATTTGCGTTGCTGATTGCGTTTTCATCTGCAACGCAAGATATCAGTATTGATGCTTGGCGAATTGAAGCCGTACCGGTTAACAAACAAGGTGCAATGGCCGGCACCTATCAGCTTGGTTATAGGGTGGGTATGTTGTTAGCCGGTGCGGGTGCATTTTTTATCGCTGGCAGTTATTCATGGAACATCGCCTATGCCGCCATGGCATGCGCCATGTTTATTGGTGTTCTGACCACTTTCCTTATACATGAACCAGACAAACACATATCACAAGATACCTGGAGAAATGAACAACGTGTAATTGATTTTCTACAAGGTTCGGCAACGATGCCACCAATAATTCGTAAACCTATTGCCTGGTTGCTTGGCGCAGTAGTGTGTCCATTTGTAGATTTTTTTGCACGCAATGGTGCAGCAGCTGCGCTGATCATTCTTACCTTCATAAGTGTATTCCGAATGAGTGACATCGCGATGGGGGTGATGTCTGGACCTTTTTATGCAGACATGCAATATACAGAACACCAAATTGCCTGGGCCTCCAAAACGTTTGGTTTAGTGGTAACTATTTTTGGTGCCTTGCTAGGTGGGGTACTAGTAATGCGTTACGGTGTGATGCGCATGTTAATTATTTCGGCCTTACTGGTCGCACTTACCAATTTGGTTTTTGCCTGGTTAGCGACACAAGAACCCACCATGATTCCATTGGTCATGGTGATCAGTGCAGATAACTTAAGTGGTGGTATTGCCGGCACCAGCTTTATCGCTTACCTGTCCAGCTTGACCAATCGAGCATACACCGCAACCCAATACGCATTATTCAGTTCACTGATGGTGTTTTTTCCAAAATTAATCGGGGGCTTTTCCGGCAAAGTTGTTGATTCGTATGGATATATCGACTTTTTTATCTATGCCGCCGTACTAGGAATACCGGCAATACTATTATCGATCTACCTCTGGTACAGGCATAATCAAGCACATGAAGTTATTGAACAAAGCTGATGTAAAAGCATCCAATAGATGAAATAGCATGCTCTGGGAGGCGTGATGAAATTTAAAACAACCATAATATTTTTTGCCATTCTGATATCTGCTGGAGCGCTACAAGCTAGTTGGTTTGATAAGGCAAAAGATTTATTAAACGAATCGGGTGTTACCAGTTCAACGGCTACCAGTAATTTAACGGATGGTGAAATTACTTCAGGTCTTAAAGAGGCTTTAAGTGTAGGCGCTGACCTGGTGGTCAATCAACTTGGTGTGAGCGGCGGCTTCAATGCCGATCCAAGTATTCACATTCCACTACCTAGTAGTTTACAAAAAGTGCAATCCACTTTAGATAAAGTTGGCATGAGTGGAATGTTGGATGATTTAGAAACACGTTTAAATACCGCTGCCGAAATTGCCACACCTAAGGCCAAAGAATTATTTAAAAATGCGATTGCCTCAATGAGCCTGGATGATGCTCGAAGCATACTCGCGGGTGAAAACGATGCGGCCACACGCTATTTTCAATCCAAGATGACGCCAGATCTCGTGGCTGAGTTCACACCTATCGTGAATGATAGTTTATCTGAAGCCGGTGCGATTAAAAGTTACGACAATGCCATTGGACAATATAAAAAACTACCGTTAGTGCCTGATGCTAAAGCCGACCTCAGTAGTTATGTCGTAGAAAAAGGCATGGATGGAATCTTTCATTACCTTGCCGTTGAAGAAGCAAAAATTAGAACCAATCCGGTTGCTCGTACAACAGAATTATTGAAAAAAGTATTTGCTAAGTAATTTCTTATTTCTTTGCATGTCCGCTTATAACCCAAAGCGGACATCTAGTATTTTTGAAAGTATATGAATTTAATATGCAGTCAGTAACATGACTATAAGATTTCACTTAATTTTAGGTTTAATATTGTCGATACTCTATGGGATCTTTTTATATAAAATTGAAACATTTCTTCCAGGTTTTTATGCTGTCTTAATTGGAGAAGCGCATTCACTTAGTCCAAGAAGAACTATATGGGCTGTATACATACAGCTTATTTTGCCAATTATTTCAATTTTATTTTTTCTTTTTAGTGATTATGTAAGTGATTGGACGGGTGCACATTTAAAGCATGGCGAGTTTTATACAAGTAACGTGATTTATATTCTAGGGCACATTTGCTTACTAGCCTCAGTAATACCAATGCTAATTTACAAATTTTCGGAATATTATTAATCATGACAGCTATTTGCCGAAAGCAGACATTTTTTAAAGAAAGATTTAATTTAAAAGCATCATCCATGTACTTACTAATTGGTCGAAAGCGGATACTTTAATTAAGGAATAATCTCTATTGGGGTGCCGTCTTCTACAGCTTCCCATATTTCATCCATTTCGTGGTTTTGCACGGCAATACAACCTTCGGTCCAATCATCTTCTTTAAATAAGAGTTTGGTTTTTTCTACCCAACTACTCGGCTGGCCATGAATCATAATGGCGCCACCTGGAGAATCCCCTCGTTCACGTGCATTGCGATCGTCTGAGGTACTGGGGTAAGAAATATGAATGGATCGATGAAACCTACTATTGGGATTGCGCCAGTCCAGAGTGTACAACCCTTCTGGTGTGCGTGAATCCCCTTCGCGTGCTTTATGCCCATCGGGCTGTTTGCCTAATGCAATTCTATAGGTTTTTAAAATTTCACTGCCACGATAAAGATATAATTTTCGTTCAGCCTTTTTTACGACAACATAGTCAGCTTTATCTATTACGGTTGCATCTGTGGATGCTGCGGCCATACTCATGATGCTGAATATCAAAATCATGCAAATAACAAAACCAATGCTTATTTGAAATGAAGGTTGTAATGTAAAATCATTCACCACGGATGCACTCTCTAAATAAATAATAAGGCTAAATAAATATTAGCTACAGAAAGTGTGGCAACCATATATTGCCAGCGCGTTACATTCTACGGCTGACTGCGTTTGCTTTTAACCCACTTTATGATGGGCTCCCACATTTCACGGTCAAGCTCCGTCGCACCTGGCGCCATCTCAAAAATACCTAATCCTTTTTCAGCCGCTTTAATATAATTCTGACTATCTCGCAGCATAGTGAGAAAAGGAATTTTTTGTTTGCTCAATAGGTCATCAAGCTCCCAATAGATATTAGTGTAGTCACGTGATCGATTGGCTATCAATGCAAGCTTGGCTTTTTTATTTTGCACGGGTGCTGACTTTTTTATTTCTACAATAAAATCCGTTACTGCGCGCATATCGATCGGTGAAGGTAAAACCGGAATCAAAACGGTTTGTGCTTTTTTCAACATTTTACTTAATTCGCCGCCATGCATGCCAGCTGGTGCGTCATGAATGACGATGTCAGTATTTCTACTCGGGCGTTTTGCACTTTTTTTATGCGCGGCAATACCTTCTATCGGAGTGCGTGCAGAAGAGCGCGCGGCAAGCCAGGCCATGCTGCTTCCCTGTGGGTCATAATCCATTATTACCACTTTCTTATTTTGCGAGGCAAAGTAAGAGGCTAAATTAGTCGCCACGGTAGACTTCCCTGATCCGCCTTTAGAATTAATCACCATAATGTTGCGCATATTGTTAACACCTCAAGTATGTAGATGGATACATGAAGTTTGTCTTAAGTGTGACTACATGCCAAGTGCAATTATTGCTCTTGATTGTATTTATGTAAAAATCGGCAGGCCTTCAGCAAGTTTCCAAATTGCGAAACGCTGTTTTCATCATGTATTACTTTTTTAATGAGTGCGATGCTGTGCTTAAGACTGAAAGCTAATTGTTCAGCCATGTTGGCGTGTTAAGAAGAAGCTGAAAATCATCACATTATCGTATTTTAAAAGAAGTTTGGAGCATTTAACAGCTTAATGTCACACGATAATGAATTATACTATAAGAATTCGGCTATGACAGGCGCGTGATCGGAGGGCCTTTCATGGCTTCTGGGCGCTTTATCGACTGCGCTGAAGGTGCAACCTGCTTCCAAAGACGAGCTTGCCAAGATAAGGTCGATGCGTAAACCAAGATTTCTTGGAAACCCCCCGGCACGATAGTCCCACCAACTAAAACTATTCTCTTCCTGGTCAAATAATCTAAAGGTATCGACAAAACCCAAATCCGTTATGCCCTTTAGTGCTGCGCGTTCTTGCCTACTACATAAAATTTTATCTTTCCAGGCCACAGGATCGTGCACATCTATATCTTCAGGTGCAATATTGAAGTCTCCCAGTACGATATAGTTTGGGTATTTTTTAAGGTCGTTTTCAATAAAGGCCGTTACTTTTTGTAACCAGTCTAGTTTGTACTCAAATTTGTCTGAACCTACTTCTTTACCGTTCACCACATACAGGTTTAGTATCCTTACATCATCGACTGTGACTGCAAGGATTCTACGTTGTGGGTCATCAAGCCCATTGATGTCTTTCACTACATCGTCTGCCCCTGTTTTAGAAAGCACAGCCACCCCGTTATAAGTTTTTTGACCTGAAAACTGAACTTGATAGCCAGCCTGTAAGATCGCTTCTTCGGGGAATTCCTCGTCTACCATTTTAGTTTCTTGTAAGGCTAAAACATCCACTTCGTTATCATCAAGCCACTCTAATACCTGAGGTAAACGAACTCTTAGTGAATTAACATTCCAGGAAGCTATTTTCATAATAGAAATTACTTATTTTTAAAGGCTAGAAATTAAAACCATGTAATCTTTTTTTCATACGCCAGGAAGAATATTTTAGTCCAAACAAAAACCCTATCAGTAGCAAGAAGGCTACCAAGCCAAACCACCATTTTGTAAGATATTGCATTAATCCTTGTTGGTGATTGATGCTGGCAACGGAAGTTGATGGCGCTTGTGTTTGTGAAACACTATTTTCAAGTTGCTGTTGTAGTTTTTGATTGCTTTCTTGTAAAGAAGCAACTTCTGTTAGTAGAACGTCAACATCAGCACTTGGAGCGTCTTCAGATGGTGAACTGCTGCTCGATTGTAACTCGGTTTTTAAACGCTCAAGCTCGGCGACTAGCTCCTTATTTTTTTCACTCACAGAAAAATAAAGTAATTTTTCGGGTGGGTCTTCAACCAAGAATGCAGATTTAACCCAACCAACAGTGCCATCATATGTAGTCACTTGGGTAAACCCGCCTTCTGAAGTAAACATTTCTACGGATTCACCACTTTCTAGGGTCTGTAAAAGTTCGCTGTCTGCACTGGCACTCGCATAAACACGCAACTGTAGGGAGTCAGTAACATATGCAAATTCTTGCGCATGGATAGGCAAACTAGTCGTTGCACCAAGCATTATTAAAAATAATAGTGCGTATAAAGTTTTTTTCATATTTGAATGCATGGTTTGTGTATGGTGTTTCAACTATTTATTGAGCAAGGTCAAATTTTTCCAATTAATTTTAAAAATATACTTACCGTAAACACCACAAATAAAAATGTTAGCCCAGCTGATAGGATACGATTTTTACGCGTCATATGGGTTTCAGACTTAGACGAAAGTAAAAATGGTTGATACTTTTTTGTATTAGGTTTTTTTAAAACATGCATACGCTTTGGCATAGGGTTGGATAGCCGCTGTTCAATAACTGCTTTTTTAGCATCGCTGCGGGCTTTTTCCCACTCCTCTAAATCAATTTTACCATCTTTGTTTAAATCATACGCAGCAAGCTTGTCTTTATCTTTTTTTAAATCTCGTAAATAGGCGGTTGCTGCATCTTTAAGATTTTCTTCATGACCCGTACCCAATGAATGATATTCACCAATCGCATACAATGATTCTAAAGGATCTATTCTTCGTTCGGTGTATCGGTATTTTTTACCTGAACCAAATATAGATCCACCTAATAGATTTTGAATGTCTAAAGGTGAAGTGTGTGTTACTGGCGTTAAGCGTTTTGTGCCTTGCCAGGTGTTTGAAGAGCTTGGTGTTACGTTAGCCCCATCGGGGTCAATCAAACAGGTGCCCGTATCATCTTCTAATAAAAATAAATTATCACTTACGCCACTATCAATACTTCGCCATTTTTGCTTCGAGTGCCCAACATATTCTTCAACGACATACGCGTACCATACACATGGTTGGCCACTTAGTGGCGCATGAATTTCTGGGCCATCCATCCACTTAGCCGTACCATGGAGCTCCACATACCCTTGCGGGCAAGAACGAATCTTTGAGGTAGGCATATCTTCAATCAAACGTGCCCGATGAAACGTACGCAGTGCAGCTAGCAGACAAATAACTGCACCAATACATAGTACGGCTAATAAAAACCAATCCCCACTACTTAGGTGAGTTGTGTCTTGCACAAATAAAAAATATTAAAAAAGCGTGAGTAACTTTACTGCTGAGTTAACTAAACAACGCCTTTACATCGACATCCTGCGTTTCGGCTTCTGCAAATTCGAGCAATTCAAAAGGATTAAAGTTCATTGCTCGGGCAACTATGATGTCTGGGAACTGTTCGATTCGCACATTGTTACGATTGACGCTTTCATTGTAAAACTCTCGACGATCTGCGATAGCGTTTTCTATTCCTGAAATTCTTCCTTGGAGGTGCAAAAAAGTTTCATTAGCTTTTAGTTCTGGATAGTCTTCTGCTACGGCAAACAAGTTTCCCATACCCATGCGCAGCATCCCTTCAGCAGCTCCCAGTGCATTCATATCTCCTGACTGTTGCGCATTAGATACTCTTGAGCGCGCTTCCATAACTTTCGTTAAGGCTTCTTGTTCGTAACCCATATACTGCTTACAGACTTCGACAAGCTTTGGAATTTCATCATGGCGTTGCTTAAGTAACACGTCAATATTCGACCATGCTTTGCTAACCGCATGTTTAAGGTTAACCAGATTGTTATAAATAACAATAAAGTAACCGGCTAAAGCCACTACGATGGCTAAAAAGATTATGCTACCGATGCCCATATGACTCTCCAATTGTTTCGGCTACCTGAAAGCCTTTAAGAATTAAATGTATAAAGCGATAAACCATTAAGTTTGATTCACTGCAAGCCGTTTCACCAGTTCAATATGGACTGACGCTTGTGATCTCCAGACTAGGTTCCACGAAGTCACACAGCTAAACCATTGGCTTTACCCATTTACCCACTCTATGCTCTGATGAAGAAAGTAGGATCAAATATCAATATTTGTGGCTGACAATGCGTTCTTTTCGATAAAGTCTCTACGCGGCTCAACCTGATCGCCCATTAGCGTTGTGAAAACTTCATCAGCTGCAATGGCATCTTCTATTTTCACCTGCATCATGCGACGCACTTCAGGGTCCATGGTTGTTTCCCAAAGCTGATCGGGGTTCATCTCACCTAAACCCTTATAGCGTTGAATCGTTTGTCCGCGTTTGGCTTCTTCCATCAACCAGGCCATCATATCGATAAAGTTATTACTTGCCATTTTGCGTTCACCGCGCTGTATAAACGCACCCTCTTCTAACAGGCCATCCAATTGCATTGCAAAACTACGTATTAACTTATAATCGGCTGAAGTAAAGTAGTCCTCGTTATACACATCATCTTTAGCTTGCCCGTGTACCCATTTCACCATAGTAAGTTGGCCAGGTGAGTGATCCCAGTCTTCTGTTACGGTGTATTTGGTTCCTGACATTTGTGCTTGGTTAAGTTGTTCTGCCAGTGTATTGAACCATTCAACTAACTCTTTTTGAGAATTTTTATTTTCTGTGTCTTCTATTTCTGGAGCAACATTGTGCAACATGGCTAGTAGAACTTCATTCTCATGTAAACGGCTCAATCTTTGAATTGCAGACATTACGACGACATGGTTTTTACTTAACTCTTCTAAAGCAGTTCCCGATACGGGCGGTGCTTTAGCATTAACATGCAAGCTCGCACCTTCCAACGCTTGTTGTAATAAATTTGCATTTAATTCTGCATCATCTTTTATGTACGTTTCTTGTTTGCCTTTTTTAACTTTGTATAACGGCGGTTGTCCGATGTACACATAACCACGTTCTATTAACTCCGGCATTTGTCGATAAAAGAACGTCAGCAACAAAGTTCGGATATGTGAGCCGTCCACATCCGCATCCGTCATGATAATGATTCTGTGATAACGAAGTTTATCAGGGTCAAACTCTTCTTTACCGATGCCGCACCCTAACGCCGTTATCAAGGTGCCCACCTCAACCGACGATAACATCTTGTCGAAGCGAGCTTTTTCGACATTAAGAATTTTCCCTTTTAGTGGCAGGATAGCTTGTGTGTGTCGGTCGCGTGCTTGCTTTGCGGAACCTCCCGCTGAATCACCCTCCACCAAGAACAGTTCGGACAGCGCTGGATCTTTTTCCTGACAATCCGCGAGCTTACCTGGTAAACCCGCAACATCCAGCGCACCCTTTCTACGCGTCATTTCGCGTGCTTTGCGCGCTGCTTCACGAGCACGCGCTGCATCAACAATCTTATTAACGATTGCTTTCGCTTCGGCTGGACTTTCCATTAGGAAATCATGAAGTGCTTCTGATAGCGCTGAATCCACAACACCTTTTACTTCGGATGAAACGAGCTTGTCTTTTGTTTGTGAAGAAAACTTTGGATCTGGAACTTTAACTGACAAGACTGCAGTAAGTCCTTCGCGTGCATCATCACCCGTCATGCTAATTTTAAATTTCTTGGCGATGCCCTGTTTTTCTAGATACTGATTTAAAGAGCGTGTTAGTGCACCTCTTAGACCGGCTAAATGGGTGCCACCATCACGCTGAGGAATATTGTTGGTGAAACAAAAAATATTCTCTTGATAGGAATCGTTCCACTGCAAGGCAACTTCGATACCCATGTCTTGCCGTTTTGTATCGACGTAAATCACCGTATCATGAAGGGGAGTCTTCTTTTTGTTAAGGTGCTCAACAAACGCGCGAATTCCGCCATCATATTGAAATTTATCACTTTTTTCTGATCTCTCATCTTTTAACTTAATGCATACACCCGAGTTAAGAAAGGATAATTCACGTAGTCGTTTGGCTAAAATATCATAATGAAATTCGGTATCACCAAAGATATCCGGGCTGGGTGTAAAGCGAATAGTGGTGCCCGTCTTTTCAGTTTTTTCACCTTGTTCGAGCGGGTGTTGTGGCTCGCCCATTTGATATTCTTGTTTGTGGGTGTAGCCATTGCGATTAATGCTTAAAATTAATTTTGATGACAAAGCATTCACTACCGAAACACCCACGCCATGTAATCCGCCGGAAACTTTATAGGAATTATCATCAAATTTTCCGCCTGCATGTAAAACGGTCATGATGACTTCTGCAGCGGATCGATTTTCCTCTTCGTGCATATCTACAGGAATGCCACGACCATCATCAGAAACGGAAACGGATCCATCAGTATGAATAATCACTTGTACATCATTACAGTGGCCAGCTAAGGCTTCATCGATGGAGTTATCCACCACCTCGAAGACCATGTGATGTAAGCCTGTACCGTCGTCGGTATCGCCAATATACATACCTGGACGTTTGCGTACGGCCTCTAAGCCCTTTAAGACCTTAATACTCGTGGAATCGTATGACATGCGTGCTCATCGTGTTTAATTTGTAGTAATTATAACAATAGTTTATGAAGGCTGTCGGAGAAATTATTAATAAGTAAACACACTATTGTTTACTGCTTACAAGCTTCGTAAATGAGGTTTTCTAGATGTCTTCGACTTGCTTAGTCAGCATCTAAAGGTTTGCATATGCCTTGTTTCACGTGAAACACACGTGTGTCTTGCCATCCTTCTAAACTAATTTGATCCCTTTCAATGGCAGTTATGAACACCTGGCAACCCAAATTTTGCAAAGCGGATAAAAACGCTTGAGCATGATGTAAATCGAGTTCTGCACGTATATCATCGAGCAGCACAACACATTTGCGGCCGATGGTCTGTTGAAAATGGTCTATCTGTGCCAGCAACAGTGTAGCGGCTAATAATTTTTGTTGGCCTCTTGAGGCTAAAGAAGAAGCTTTTTGATCATTCAAGATAATTTCTATATCTGCTCGATGCGGTCCGCAGCGCGTTGTTTTACTATTTAGCTCCTGTTCTCGCGTGTTATATATTGATTCTTCAAGTGTGTTATCTATTTGCCAACCGGGGTGGAATTTGATACCTAAATTACATTCTGGCAATAAAATGCAGCTATATTTGTCGAAAAGTATGCTAATTTCTTTAAAAATCTCCGATCTTGCTAGATTTAGCTTCTCGCCTAGCTCACATAATGGTTTCGTCCATACATTTAGGGCTTCTGTGCTGTAACGGTTGCGTAATGCACTGTTTCGTTGGCGTAGGCATTTGTTATATTCACGCCAAGTAGCCAGAAAATCATGTTTCACGTGAAACGCAGACCAATCAATATAGTTGCGTCGGTTCTTACTTCCGCCTTGTATTAACTGGTGTGAATCTGGATGCATGGTGATTACAGGTAAGTATCCTGCATGTGTTGAAATCGATGCGACTTTTTCTTGATTGCAGTGAAGTACTGTCTGTGTGGATGACTTTTGCACGCCAAGATGCGTCCGTTCTTCTTCTTCAAGTATATTACCGCTTACGGTCAACTGGTGCGTATGTTGCTGAATAAGAGGTGAGGTCCGTCGATCACGAAAGGAGCGTCCCCGGCTCAAGACGTCGATCGCTTCGAGAATACTGGTCTTCCCTGCACCATTCTCGCCAACAAACAAATTGACATCTTGTGCAAGTGAAATGTTTAGTTGTTCAATGATTCTTAGATTTTGAACAAGAAGGCTTTGCAGTACCAAAGTATTTGCAATATGACTCTAAAGGCGCATTGGCATTACAACGTAGCGACTTGTCTGGCTACCAGGTGAAACGATTAATGCACTGCTACTTGCATCTTGAATAATGACTTCAACCTTTTCAGATTCCAATGCATTCAAAACATCTAGAAGGTAAACCACATTAAACCCGACCTCTAGGCGATCACCTGAGTATTCAATTTCTATTTCATCCTCGGCTTCTTCATGTTCAGGATTATGAGCCTGGATTACCATAATATGGTTATCAAGTATTAAACGAATACCTTTATACTTTTCATTAGATAAAATTGAAGCCCTGCTAAGTGCTTGTTTAAGAAGGTTTTTATCTATTGTTGCTCGATTATCACATTCTTCAGGAAGCACGCGTTGGTATTCAGGAAAACGCCCGTCGATGAGCTTAGAGGTGAACTGGAGGTCTGTTAAATTTACTCGTAAATGATTTTTACCAATGGAAATGGTGATTTCATTTTCACTAGTGCTTAATAATCGTAATAATTCCTGCACACCTTTGCGAGGTAAAATGATCTGTCTGGAACCGTTGATATCCGACTTATGATCGAGTTGCGAAAGCGCTAAACGGTGACCATCTGTAGCGACCGCACGAAATTGATTTGAATCAAGTTCTAGCAATAAACCATTTAAATAATAACGCACATCTTGTTGTGCCATTGCGAAAGCAGATTTTTCAATCAAAGCCTTAAACTCACCTTCTTTGATGATGATGTTTTGCTCTAATTCAAGATCATCAATGGTAGGAAAATCTTCGGCAGGCAGTGTTGCTAGGGAAAATCGACTGCGCCCTGAGCTTACTTTTATTTTCTCGTTGGAGGAATTAATCGCAATCTTAGATTGCTCTGGTAGTGAACGACAAATATCAAGTAATTTTCTAGCAGGAATTGTAGTCGCTCCCTGATCTTCAATTTCCATGCCGAGTGTGGCTACCAACTCAACTTCTAAATCGGTTGCGGTAATAGAAAGTTTTTGATTACTACCTTTAAGCAAAAGATTGCTTAATGCAGGCATAGTTTGTCTTCTTTCCACCGCACCAATGATTTGTTGAAGAGGTTTCAGAAGGTCTTCACGTAGTATAGATAACTGCATATTATATATATTTAGTTATTGTTATAGAGTAGCCACTTTTCTGTGGACAATGTAATTTAATCTATTAATTTCAGTAGCTTATAAGAAAACCGCATGGGTAAAAACCGTTTGGTTTAGGCGCTTAAACTCTGAATGTAACCGCATAAGTCTGAGTTAAGATAACTGTGCAAACTATATCACCATTTATGCACAGCTAATCAACATATCAAGCTGCTAAATTTACGTTACTGTTTTATTTTCTAGTTACTCAAGCTGCGCAACAGATTAATGTAATCATCATTTATGCGCGTGTCCCCTTCTCGCAAACTAACTACTTTCCTGCAGGCATGTAACACAGTGGTGTGATCACGACCGCCGAAAGCATCCCCTATTTCAGGCAAGCTGTGGTTGGTTAACTCTTTTGCTAGAGACATCGCTATTTGTCGAGGACGTGTGATGGACCGACTACGTCTAGCAGACAGTAAATCAGAAACACGAATTTTAAAATATTCAGCCACTGTTTTTTGAATATTATCAATCGTAACGAGTTTATCTTGAAGGGCTAATAAGTCATGTAACGCCTCTTTAGCAAAATCAAGGGTGATTACCGAACCGGTAAATTGAGCATTGGCGATTACCCTGCGCAATGCACCTTCCAGCTCACGAATGTTTGACCGGATTCGTTTACCAATGAAAAAAGCCACTTCGCTTGGCAAATCAATATGCAGTTGCTCAGCCTTACTTTGCATAATCGCCACGCGTGTTTCCAGCTCAGGTGGTTCGATGGCTTGGGTTAAGCCCCAGCCAAAACGCGACTTTAAGCGTTCTTCAAGACCCTCAACCTCTTTAGGATAGCGGTCACAGGTTAAAATCACCTGGCTTTGTATTTCAAGCAATGAATTAAAGGTGTGAAAAAACTCCTCTTGAGAGCGTTCTTTGCCTGCAAAGAACTGAATATCGTCAATCAGTAAGGCATCAACTGTTCGATAAAAGCGTTTAAATTCGCTAATTGCATTGTGCTGTAGTGCTTTAACCATATCCGCCACGAAACGTTCGGAGTGTAGATAAAGAATTTTTGCCGCAGGGTTCTGAACCAACATTTGGTTACCTATGGCATGTAACAAATGAGTTTTACCCAGACCTACACCACCGTAAATTAATAATGGGTTGTATGCATTTCCCGGATGTCCCGCTACCTGCAGTGCTGCGGCCTTGGGAAGCTGATTAGATTTACCTTCAACAAAAGTATCAAAGGTGAAATTTGGATTTAGATTATGATTAAAGTTTTGTAGCTTTGACGAAGTGGCGCTGACCACTTGTGCAGCTTGATTTTCATCGCTTTGCCCGGATGTATTTGAGTTGGCATGTGGCAGACGTTCACTGCTGCCGATTTCCAACATCACGGGTCGTGTAGCCTTGCTATTATGGACGCCTGCTAATTCATCAATGCGTGGGAGAAAATGATCATTCACCCAGTCCAGCACAAATCGATTGGGTGCAAGTAGGGTAAGTCCACCATTCTCTTCGATTGCGTGAAGAGGGCGGATCCAGGTGTTAAGTTGTTGTTCGGTTAATTCAGACTCAAGTTTGTGAATACATGATTTCCAAAGAATACTAGTCACGCATCTAACTCCAATAGGCTTATAATGGTTATATTTTATTATGGGGGTAGATCAGTCTATCCAGTAATAGGATTGTTATCCACTGTTTAATGT
>CAZVPJ010000023.1:0-15761 GCA_964629035.1 uncultured Thiotrichales bacterium
TCTTGCGAACAATAAAACTGCCGTTAGCCAGTACAAGGCTCCACCCCCTCCACCGCCACCTGAATCACTGGGTGCTGGACTGTTGATCGCGACTGTGCGTTCTAATGCCGTTGCGGTAGATGTGTTAGATGTGGCTGTGCCAATTGAATTGACTGCATTAACTCTATATGTGTATGCCGTACCAACCGTTAAGTTGGTGTAGCTATCGTCATAAGAAGTGGTGTTAGCGGCCAGGTTTGCAATGGTTGCAAAGCCACCTCCATTACTTGAGCGTTGAACTTGGAAGTTTTGTTCGTTATTACTGTTATCTGCCCAGGAGAGTGCAATGTCTCCTGTATTTTGAGCACTTGCGCTAAAGCCTGAAGGTGCAATAGGCGCGACCGCGGCTTGGTTGACGGTGCGATTATCAGTTACCAGTTGATTACCTGTGACAATGTCTATTCTCTGAGTAACGTCTGAACTATCAAATGAGGATGTGAAGGTAAAGGTACCTAAGCCTGCAGTTTGAATTTTTTCAGTAATAATTTGTTGGGTGGCTGCAGCAATGGAAGCAATCGTGCAGCGATATGATTTACCCGCGGCGAGTAAGGTACATGCTTGGCCATTGATAGTCACTTCGCTGAAGCTTGCAAAGGCTACATTGTCGATATCACCATCAATCTGAACATTACTAACCGCTACCGTACCATTATTATTTACTGAAACTTGGCGGGTAATTTCTTGTTGCTGTGCAAGATTATTCGGCGGAGCCGCACCGAATTTAGCCAGTGCAATATCGATAGGTTCTTTATAGCAGTTACCATTCGCTATGTGAGCATTAATTTCAGTCATCGAACAACTAGAAAATGCACTCAAGCCATTTGCAACCACCGGGGACATAATGTGTGTGCTTACTGGGCAGAGAACGTTAGCGCCCGATCCATCATGGTCTGCACCAAAATTATGGCCCATTTCATGGGCGAGAATGACCGAAGCCAGTCCTTCTGAGCCACGATCTTCATTGACACTGATGGCAATATTTAACCCATTCTGAGTAATACATGTCGCCCTCAATGGCGCTATTCCAGCCACACCTGCGCCCACCAAAGGTACCTGAATATTTCGAGCAGTAATTAATGCGCCAAGTGTTTTTTGACTGTTTCCAAATACTACAGCCTGGTTTATGACGGCTTGATCTAATAACGTTTCCGCATTGGTTTCACCTACAAAAAGAGGATTATTGTTATCAAAACTTTGTATAGCCGTGTTGTTGATCGCAATGCCTAAGCTATTACGATAAATGGCATCTACATTATTTAAGATACGCATCGCACGTTGAACTGAATCTGCATATTGTGCGGTATGAAACTGATCCAATGCCAATACGACATTGACGGCTTGTGTAATGCCACCTACTGCAAACGCTACGCCGTTTTGACCAATGATATTTGAATTAACCGCATTTGCATTTGGCAGAATAGAGGCTAATGTAGATTCTGAAGCGGTACTATAGGCATGTGGCATTGCACACATATTTGAGATATCAAATTCACCGCTTAAGTCCATCACAGTGGCTTCCATTGAGACGGTGTTATTGTCACCTACTACACTTAACGCTGTGCCTGATAAACCGGCACCTTTAAGTTCATATAATTTATCGTAGACAGAGGCAAGGCCCTGCCATTCACCATCATAATAAGAAGCCGCTACCCAACTATCAGGTACATTCATTACCGTACCCTGATAAAGCTCCACTTCAGTAGTTTCTGTTTCAGCTTCTTGGGTGTTTACTACTATTCGTTCAGATAAAGTACTTTTGTTGAGTTCTATCGCGTAATCAATGCCATCGACATTGATGCTTAAATCATCTAGGTCGGGAGCTGCATAAACAACACTTGAAAGTAAGCCCCATATGATTAGTGCGAGAAAGCCTGTTCGTATACTCATAGATCGTCACTTCATTTTGCCAGTTAAGGCCTTGTAAATTTATCGGCGCCTCATGTTAGAAGCTATGATCGATATTTCATCGTCTGCTAGGTTTTCTTTAAAATCGACACTCAATTCTTTTATGTAACCGTATTTTTCATCATAAGCGATAGACAGGTCTGCAGGGTTTTTTGCAATGGCTTGCTCAACAAATGTAAACATGTCTTCAATAGTATTAAATTCACCATGGTGTTGAGGGTCTACATCTTCACCTGTGTCTGCATAACGCACGGTCTCAACTTTGTTATCTGCTACTTCAAAAACCATCATTCTCACGACTTCAGGAACGCAATAACATATCTTCTGCATTTCTATCTCATAGTCTTTAATTTCATGAGACATCCATTTTTCTCGGTTAATCTGAACTTCAGAAGCAATATCGTTTGAGGTTGCTTTTGTACTTTCAGGTGCAACTTCTTCCGTTACTTGTTCGGCCGTAGTTTCAGTCGTGTCTTCATCATTATCACCACCACAAGCACCCACACTAAAAATGATTCCGCATGCAATGAAAATATTTATGTATTTAACTAAACCTTTTAAATAATTTGATGTAGATGTTTCATATATATTAGTGAGTGACATTTTGAGCTCCTTTTAAAAATAGGCTTATGCTGAAGCAATAAACGGTAGTTTTTTTACGACAAAGTGTGTCTTGAATATTTTTGTAAAAATTTAAAATATTCTAATAAAAGGCCATTTGATTCAGATAGTTATGTATAGTATGCGTGAACTACTTATAGAGTACTAGGTGTTGGGTAACCGTCGATGCTACCGATGGCCTGAATTTATCTACTAGTCAGCGGGAATGAGAATTAAGACCCACAAATGTGCCGCCATTTTGCTCACACAAGGCTCTCATTAAGGTAGCAAATCTAACCCCTGTTCCCTGTTCCCTTGCGGGTCGACTAAATTGAATTGGAAACCCAACCGCATGTATTCGCACACGGCGGTTACCTTTTTTATTCTTAGGGTTGAGTCTACTTACTTCACGCAGTACAGATTGAATGGATGGGCCTGTAAATTCATCTCCAAACACATATAAACTGATTTTTTTATTTTTTGAATAAAATGTGTTTATTGCAGCAGTGATTCCTTCAACAGGGCTACTGTTACTAAATGCTTGCCACTTGCTTAAACGTTTAATAATTGCTTTTCTTCGTGCTGGGGTGTCGGGTATCCATTTCCCGGTATACTGAGTGAACATGTATTCGCCCATGTCGTTCATGATTTGAATTCCCTTGACCTTGGGATAGATGTCGAGTACTTCTGACAATTTTTGTACAACAGACCCCCAGCCATGATTAAACATGCTGCCTGAGGTATCGATAATAAAAATTATGTATTCACTATCTACAGGAATTCCACCGACGGTATTATCGAGCTCAGTTCTAGGGATGCGTTGACGTTCTTGTAAACGAAGCATTTCTTCACTTAAATCTTGTTTCGCTATGGCAAGCTGTTGTTCTATTTTATTTTGAACCGAAGAACTGTCTTTAGATGCAGAAAACTTTCCTAACACAGAGGACAAATCACCTTGCAGAAGAGCTATTTTTTCTACTTCTTCATCCAGCTGTTCTTTTTTACTTACTAATTCACGGTTCAAAATATGTGTTTCACCCCGTATTTCAAAGAGTTCCTCTTGTAGTTTTGAAACAACATTTTCAAGATCTTCAGTGTATTCTTCAAAAATAATCGGTTCGGCCGTTTTAGAAAGTACTAGCAGCAATATAATGGCGCCAAACCCACAACAAACACAATCTAGAAAAGACAAGCTAAAAATTTCAATGTTTCTAGTGCGTTTCATATGAGTCGTTAATATAAAGTTAGAAAATGTTTACGGCCAATCTTTAGAAGGGCTAAAAAATGCACCATTGGTTTTCTGCGCCAACTTCCAATATTCACTTGATGCTTCAGGATCACCTTCCATGTGAAATAAAATGATATTTACAGGAATGCCACCAGGTAGTTTTTCTAGAGCTTTGCGATAATGTTTTTTACGTTGTTTAGCGCTAACGGTATTACCAAAATTAGTAGATGAGCCTTTCGTAGGGAGCCCATCTGTTAACAAATATATATTGTCTGGTGGGGGTGATAAGGCATTTATACTTTCAAAAGCTTTATATAAATTGGTGCCTTTTTCGGGCGCAGTATCAAATAAACCTCTAACCGCACTGTTTAAATGCTTGCCGTTTGAACCATCTAGCCACTGATTACTTTGTTCTTCGTAGGTTGGGGTCACTGCCTCATTGAAGCTATAAATCTGAAAGCGACTACTTGATGGTATGCGTGTGGTGATCCAATCAACAGTGTAAAGCACTTGTTGCCACTTCGCCGCTCTAATTCTTTCATTGGGCGACAGATTGCGAAATCGTAATACGTTAATAATTCTATCTGCTAGCATGCTGGCTGAGCTGTCTACCAAGATTAATATTCGTTCACCGCCCATCTTTAAGCCGGTCAGATACTGTCGTTGACCTTGCCCGGAAAATGCCCTTAAGCGATCTCCTTCTAGTTTTTCTGCTGCACCCCCTTCTAAGCGATTATTTTCTTCTTCAATGGATTTTAAGTCTGACTTTAATGCTTCAATACGTTCAACTTTAGCCAGCGTATCTTTATCTAATCTTGCTAATTGGACTTTTTCATTGTTTATTTTTTCGATCACTTCGTGAGATTTACCTTTGGTCTCAACTAATTCATCCTCTACTTCTTTTAATGAATTATTTAGCTCTACCAAGAACTTTTGGGCATCCAATATTTCAACATCTAATTTTCTTACCTCACCGCTAATGTTGTAATTAACTTTTTCTCTTCTTTCAAATGTATTTGCATTGATAATCATAAAAAATAAAATTACAGCGCCAAATCCACAAAACATCACATCTAAAAATGCCAAGCTGAATGCATTAACATTTCTACGTTTCATGTTGCACTACTTTAATAAATTGAATAACTGACATGCTGTCATGAATGGTTAAAGAATCATCTATATTAATAGTGCTGTTTTTATCAATATGCATTTTATTTAAAAAAACTTTATCAGGATCATAAAGGTCTACTTTCACATGGAGATTATCTACATAAATTCTGCATAGACTGTCCAAGCTCTTCTCAAGCAGTACTTTTGCTTGCATGTCATTGCTGTATGAAATGAATAAATCCTGTGAAAGCGAATGTGCATAACCATTAAGCAAGACGTGTGTAGGAATGTTAGAAAGATTTGATAGTTTTCCGGAGCTAAAAGTTAAGGTTGGAATTTTATGAGTATCTTCTTGCCATGGTAATGCATTTATATAATGTACTTGCTTACCTTTTATAATTTCATTTCTATTTAGAATGGCTTGTTTGCAAAGATTGATATCATTTAGTGCTATTACTGCACACCCTGGTAAATGGACTAAATAATCATGTAAACCAAACACTTTTTGACAAGATGCACTACAAAATATAGCGATATTATGATGTTTGTGAAACAACAGATTCAAGTGTGCAGCTATGTCCTCGAATAATTTAGTATTAGCAAGTTGTACTTGATATTTATCACATTGTATTGAGAAGGTTTTTTCTTTTGAACTGAAATTACATTCTGTAGTACCAGTCTCGTTTAATGATTTAAGCCAAATAGGTAACATATCAAAAAACTGTTGCTCATCTTTTGCAGTATGTAATGGGTCAAAACGTGTTTCAGAAACAAATTGTTTTGCAATAGTATCTGCAGAGTTTTGAATAAAATTCTGAAGGCCGTAGTTCAATACCCGACTAGGTTGCTTAAGAGAGACTTCTTGTTCGGTCTGGATTAATTCTGTGATTGCAATGTTTTGCGGTTGCAGGTCTAAAAAAACAGCTTGGCAATCATTAATAGGATGCTGCATTGCCAAAGATGCATTACAAACAATGCCAGTGACATTGATTGAGATTTTCTTGCATATGCCTAACAATAGACCCAATTCATTTTTATTAAGCGTTACCGGAGTAATTAATATTACCGGTTGATCAGCACATTTTGCTAACGACCAGACGTACTCTAAATGTCTATAAGCAATTTCTGCATTACTAATAACAAGCTTGGTATTACTTCTTTCTTCAAGCTGATCCCAAAAGAGTGTGCTACTTTCACGAGGACGTAAATAGACAAGATGTTCAGCTTGTTCACCAACCGTGATAGATGAATCAGACTCTATTAGAGCATAACTCTTGCTGTCTGCAAGTATGCTTGTACCATCACTAATGCGAACACCGCTACCGTAAAGATCGATTACTATATTGGACTCGACGGTAGACATGGCACAACACTCTAGTCGACTTGGAGATGTTGAATTAGATTATTATTACAATAATTTTGTGCATCTAGTACATAGCGCTCTTGGAGAAGTTGTAACTGATGAACGATAAACATCAATACAATACTGATACACAGTGCAATGAGTGTGGAGTTAAAGGCTACACCCAGGCTTTCGGTAACGCCTGAAATATCACCTTCAACAGCTTTATGGGCCTGCCCCAATGCATCACCTATTCCACGTACGGTACCTAAGAAACCTATGGATGGAATGGCCCACGTAATGTAGCGGATAATAGATAGCTCTGAATCAAGCCGTTCTGCCTCAGTTTCACAAGCACTGGATGCAGCAGAAGAAACATCTTGAATATTTTCAGTAGAACTAAATCGGTGTATTGCTATATTTAATGCTCTTGGTAGTAGATACTTTTGTTCGTCTTCTGGAAGCGTTTGGATTTGTCTTGTTAGCTCACGGGCATCTTGCGGCAAAAACTTAATGCCGTCTTTAGCATGTAATATATCTTTATCTAGTAAACTGCGTTCTTTAAAAAGTGCTGTTCCTTTATAAGCCATGATAAAAATAGACCAAAACATCAATATAAAACATGCTTCTTGTTCATAATCACGAATCAACACATAAATTGATCTTGTAGTAACGTAATCTTTATCTGCTTTAAGTAAAGCCGCCTGTTGTTCAAGCTCAGCTTGAGCGTTGGGACGGATAATGGCTACATACGCCGCATGTACAACAATAATAATAATCAACAAGCTAAATACTTGATATATAAATTCAAAGGAGAAGTTCTTTTTCATTTTTATAGTTTATTTTAGATATCATTTGGGAAAGCAACTGGTTTATCAGCAGAAACTTCTTCGGAGGGTATAAATTCTTCCAAGGTTTTTACTTGTGCGCGTTTGCTCACACTTGGCTGGGAGCTTTTAGCTTTTTCTTTTTTATCGAGCTGTGTGTCGGTTTGATTACTGTTATCTTCTGCAAACACGAATGTCGCTGAGCATGAAAGTAACAATATAATAGATAAAGTATGAGTAATCATAGTCATATTAGTCTATGTACTTAGCGATTCGAAATCCAACATCAATTCGTTTTTCGTTATCACGGTCACGGTAACTGAGTCGAGTGCTACTCAAATCACCTCGCATCCATGAAGCGCCACGAATAACATGTTTATTGTCAATCGCTTGGCCGATAACGGGACCACTTGGATCTTTAAATACCTCATCACTTAAACTAGGGTAAATACTATGATAGTCATGAGTCCATTCAGCTACGTTTCCTCCCATGTCATAAATACCAAAATAATTTGCTTTAAAGCTTCCTACTGGTGAGGATGCAGCAAATCCATCATTATAATCTGTGATTATTGGGTCTAGTAATTCTGCAGCAGACTGGTCTGCATAATTACCCGTTACCTGAGTAGGTGGAAAATTATCGCCCCATTCATAACGATACATACTGTTACTACTTTGTATGCGTGCCACCCATTCCCATTCACTTTCAGTCAACAGCCTATAGCCATTAGGTATGGGGTTTTTGGCTACTAGAACGTTATTCTCTTTTCGGTATACCTTATTAAGACCCTCTTTTTCACTTAACCAATTACAGTAAGCTGCAGCTTCATCCCAGCTTATATTTGCAACAGGCAAATTATTAGCAGATAAGTCTTGCCCCTTATAGGTACCGGTACGGTGTGTGCTCTTAAAGGCTAAAAATTGTTGGTTGGTTACTTCATGAGTGCTTACATAAAAAGGCCTCAAAAGTTCAACGGAATGCAATACTTCATTTGAACGCCTGCCTTGTTCGCGCCTAGGTGCACCCATAGAAAATTTACCGCCAAAAATTAATTTTAATTCTTGCCCATCTGATGAGCGAATTGTATTTGGTTTACTTACATTTGCAGTATTAATAATACGTGAAAGTCCAATATCAAATACTTGAGGTGAGCTTGGCGAAGGAGAAATCATTTTTTCATACACTTCATAACCAGACTTTCTTATTTCAAAGCGGTGGCTCGTGCTAGGTAAGGATAATTTAACATTACCACTACCCATAAATTTACCATTTACAAATACTTCAGCATCATCTGGAACTACATTTAATACAACGGTTCCTAAAATTGCTTCTAGTGTTGCAGAGATATTTTGTTGTTCCCCAGGTTTAAGTAATACAGTTTGTTGATTAGATCTGAAGCCTGGTTTGGAAAGTGTAATGCTGTGTTCGAGGTTTGGATTTAAGCGTATTGTAAACGGTGTTAGGCCTTGTTCTTCGCCTGCGATCGTTACTGTTGCTTTAGTTGGTGTACTCGTAACGACTAGATGACTTGGGCTTGTAAATAATTCAGCAATTGGGAAATTCAGCGGTTGGTTAGCGTCAACGGTGAAGTCTTTAATATAAGGCATAAAGTCTTTATGACGTAAATCAAGACTGTATTGGCCTGACTCTAACGCTAATGTTTGCGGGGTTACGCCCATATTTTCACCATTTAACCAGATCTCAGCCCCGGTCGGTTTGGAATTTATAACGACATCTGTCCAGTCAGGTATTAATTCAACCTGTAATTGTTGTTGTACATCTTTGCCTTCAACAACAAGCTGTGTGGTATAGGCCTGATAGCGATCTGCTTTAGCTTCTAAGACGTACGTTCCGGCGGTGAGTTCAATATTATTTAATGGGGTGCTACCAAAATCTTTTCCGTCAATCATAATGCTAACTTTTTCAATAGGTTGACTGCTTACGCTTAGATATCCGGGTTTTTTATCCATTGTAAAAGACAAGGTTTGAGATTGATGCTTGGTTACTTTTATTTCCTCTTTTAATGTTTCATAACCTGCTTTTTTAACTTCTATTAAATACTTTCCTGGTTGTACTAAATAGCGTCCACGAACTTTTATTGGCCAAACTTTTCCATGTAAAGCTATTCTGTCAGGTGTGGGTTCAATTTCAATTAATAACGTTTTAGCCGTAAAAATATATGCCATTACAACCGCTAACAAACCAAACAAAAACAAACCAAAGAATGTAACGATACGACTGAGTCTTTTTCTAGACTTTTTTCTAACCGAGGTTTCAATAGGGATAATGGGTTCAATGAGTTCACCATCCGATGCAATCGCTTCTGTTCTTGACACAAGATGAGAGTCATCTTCATACAAAGATATAGAAAGCGTATTTCCAATTATCTCACAATGAAAAGTGGTTGCTTCAACCTCCAAGATATCATCATGTTGAATTTCACTCTGTCCGGTTATAGTTTCACTATTAATTTGGATGCTAAATTTTGAATCTTCTGTATCTATATATGCACGATTTACAATGATGACTAAAAAGGCGAGATCTTTTGTACGCTTTGAAGCACCAGAGTTGCTTTTGACCTCAATATCAGCACCGGCATGAAAACCTATAGATAAAGGAAAGTCAGCGTGTGTATAAAACCTAGGGCCGTTGTAATCGCTTATGCAGACTTGTTCTATCATATTTGTTGATAAGAGTTATTTCTATAAGATCTCAAAAAGTCAGATCGGTTCATCGCAACGTATTAGAATAATTTTGTCAGACATATTCGCTGTGACAGTAAATGTTTTCCTAACGTCTCGATAACCTTGCCGTGAACCAACAATAGTGTACTTACCAATTTTAAGATCAAGCTTTTGTTGTTCAAACTTTCCGAATTTACCTACTTTAAATACAACGATGTCTGTTAAGTTATCGGATTGTATAGTGATGGAGACCGGTAGTTTAGCAACTTGTATTAAGTCTTCTAAAGTATTTGCACCTTGTTGAATTTTACTACCAGGGTTATTAAGTGTGGCAATTTCACTTAATAATTGCTTGGCTTCAATGGCTACTTCATTAGTACTTAATCTCAATTTATTATTAATATGTTCATTTAGTTTAGTAAGTATATCTAGTCTCTGACGAGTATTTTTCAGTCCATTTTGGGCAGTGGATGAATTTGGCGAGAGCGTCAGAATCTGTTGATAACTTTCAGCAGCATTACGCCAGTCTTCAATATTCTCGAAATGTTTTGCTTCAGCCGTTAAAGCAGATAACTTCTCTTTATGTATGGCTTGGCTAACTGAAGCCAATCCTTGTTTTGATTTGTTCGAACTAGGTAACAACTTCTGAGCAGAGGTAAAAGCATTTCTAGCATCTCCATATTGTCTTCTCTCTAGTGATGCATATCCTTGACTTATAAGTCGGTTAAATTCTATTTCTGTTATTCGATTAGTGACTCTATCTAAGGCAGACTTAGCCTCTAAAGACAAAGGGTCTAATTGTGTGGCTTTTGTATATATGGATTGAGCATCAACAAATTTGTTTGTAGCTTCTAATGATCCACCTTGCTCAAGCAATGCATACAATTCGTTAATCGTTTTTGCTCTTAATAAGCCGTTTATGGCTTGCTTATTATCCGGCTCTATAGATTTTGCTAATTCAAAATGAGTAATCGCGATATCTTTTTCTAACTGAGCGAGTGCTAATTCCCCTTTTTGTAATTGTGCTGCGAGTGTAGGAGCAATGAGTTCTTCCAATTCGGTTAAAACCATCACCGCATCTTTATATGATGCAATGGCTTGTGGGTAATCCTGTTTACGAAAATGTTCATCACCTTCAGAACCTAAGGTAAGGGCCATATTGAATTCTTGTTCGGCCCATTGTTTTACGGCTTTATTCTCTAATATTTTTTGTTTTTCAATAACTTGTAGTAATAATTCTTCAGCTTCAAGTTTAAAAGCACTTAGTTCCTCGGGTGAAAATTTTATAATTGGTTCAGGTAAGACTTCTAGCACGGGTTCTTCATTTGCTAAGGGTTCCATTGTGTGCGGTATGACATCAACAACGGGCTCTTGGCTTTGCTTTTCTTCAACATAGCTAGGTAAAAATATAAAGACGATAAGGCCACACACTAGTAAAAAGATAAATATAAGCCATAAAACAGACTTGTTATTTAAAAATCGTGTTGATTCCTTACCTTGCTTAACAGGTTGCTGTAGGGTTTCAAAATCAATTGCTTCAATTGGTGTTGCATCTTTGTCATGCATTGCAATGCTCTAGCCCTATTTATAATTGATCGAACTCAATGCATCCCTATGATGGTGCACGTTGGTTTTAATGGATGTGTTTTTGGTAGCGTAAGTAAATAGCGTTATAACTGGGCACTGTCGGTATCAACAGCAGTATCATCATAAGCAAAGCCTGTTTCATTAATATAAATCTCGCGTAGCAACTCACGCCATTTTTGATATTGTTCTTCTATAGAACCACTTAATTCGACTGTACGACCATCCACTTCTACGATTAATGGACTTACCTCAGCCTGTAAAGAGTCTCCAAGCTCGCGAATGGCTGCATTGTGGATTTCAGCTTCTTCACTTACGTCTTCCACTGTTTTATGAACTAATATTGCAGACATCACTCCCGGTATTGCTCCACCGTTTAGTATGTTTTGTAATATAAACAATGCACCCATGAGCCGTGTTTGATTTGCACGTCGTTCAACAGCTCTGCGTTGTTCGACTTCTATCAAATAATATTTACGCCAGTTTTCATATGGGTCCCACATTTCTACATAAAAATTTGAATAATGCTCATTGATGGTGTCAATGAATAAAAATTCTCTGTCCCGCACTTTGCGAACTCGATCTAACATTGGATCATCGTTTGCAGGCAAGCGGGCAATAGCGCTTTGACCTTCTGGTGTTAAATCTATGTAACTACTAAAAGGTTCTGGTGATATTCCTGCTGCATAGCGAATTTCAGATGTGTTGCGTATGTCTACTAATTCTTTATCAGATAACCTTTTACGGTGTTTTCGTATATCGTTAGCGATTCGATTATAGACATACTGGTATACATCTTTACCTGGTCTTGTTTGACGGTATGTTTCATCATCAGCAAAGGTTTTATATGATTTTTCAAACCAGGCTTCACCAGTGCTATCTATGACGTTTATTTTTAGCATCATCTCTTCGCCATTGGACGTTAAGATCGTGCCGCTTACTACAACATCTGCAATGTATGATTTTTCCGGTAACACACGTATGGCACCCCAACCATTTGATCTTTGCATAGTTTCTTTTAAATGATATGCCATGTATCTTGATTCAGCTTGGCGTATATTTTCGTTAGCACCTTCTTTTTCTATTTGTTTATCTGTGATTTCGCCTTTTTCAAATAATAAAATACCTACATCTAGCAAGTTACTCTCTTGTAATTGTGTAGTTTCGGCTTCTATTTCTTCCGGCTCGGTTACTTTTACTCCAGTGGTTGAACAGCCACTAAAAAATAGTACTATCAAAAAAAATGAAATGATTCGCGGTAAATTATTATAGTTATACATACGTTATAAGGTTAATTTGAAACATTTGATGGCGGTGCATTAGCACTTGTTTGTTGTTTTTTATACTTACGATACTCTTCCCAAAGTTTCTCGCGTAGTTCAGGGTCTTGTTCTTTCTCTGCTGCTTCACGTAGTTGACGAGCAACTACATCATCATCACTGCCACTTGGAATATTTTTAGGTGCTGTGCCTTTATTGCCTTGCCCTGTGCTGCCGGCACTCGATTCATTAGCGCCTTCGGTTGACCCCGCTGTTTTACTGTCTTGATTAGATTGTTGTGATCCAGATTTAGCTATTTTTTCTTCATCAGATCCACTTTCTTCTAATGTTTCTTGCTCATCTGCAGAAAATTCTCCATCTTCATCCATACCATCTTCAGCTGCTTCTAATGCTGCCCGTTCTTGTGCACGAGTTTGTTTTTGTTCTTCAGCTTTTTCAAGCTCACTATGCAATTGTTTATCATATGCATGTAACTCTTCCTCAAGTTGAGCATCTAAGGCAGCAACTTTTTCATCATCTGTTTGCGCACCCTCTTGCTGGGCTGTTTCATTTTGATTACTGGATGAATCATCATTAGATTCTTTATCATTCGCACTAGCCTGCTTTTCTTTGGTTGATTTTTTGGAGGAAGCTTCTTTCTGGCTAGTTTCTTCAGAAGCCTCAGGACTCGCTTCAGCTTCTGAACTTGATGAGGGTATTGAGGGCACGCCACTTGATGATGATGTGCTACTGCACGCATGTGTAATGATGCAAATATAGAAGACAATTAGTACGCGTGATAGTGCATTCATATGGATATGCTTATTCGGTTAAGCCCCTGAAAAACCATGAAAATATATCGAAAATACAGTGAATACTATACTGTATAAAGTACATATTTTGATAAAAACATTGTAACTATATGACAAGTACCTCTGTTTCTAAGTTCATATTAGAAGCCAAGCAGGAAATACTAGATACGGGTACATATAACCCTATATTTAGTACCAAAATAATGTAGCACCATAACCGTTTGTATTTCTTTTTGTGAAGAGATGTAAAAAGTTTCACATTTTATAGTGAACATTATGAATGCCATGTACAGAGAAATTTTTAAAGATTTCAAGCTAGTCAACAGAACTAATTTCTTCTGTTCAAGTCTTACTATACATAAGGAAGTCCCCAAGCCACGGATGGCACTTCCCGTCTATGATGCTATCTTTACGTTTCCATACAGCGCACTAATACGGCTATATAAATCTAGACGTTACAAAATGGCATATGATTTTGCATAAGAAAAATAGGCTGCCTTCAAAATTAAACATCAAGGGAGCATGTATTACAGCACTAAGTCATAGTAAATTTGGTTAAGTTTCTTGTGGTTTTAAATAGACAGTAACCAAATGCGTTACTATCATTATTAAAATTGCTGCACCAGCATATGCGTATAGGCCAATATGTTTTTCTACACTTCCAATAGCGCCAAGCTTGACGACCACAATCAGAATGGCAACAACAAAAACATCCAGCATTGACCATTTTCCAAAATGATGTATCAGATCGAGTGATTTTTTAGCATAAATACTAATCGGTGATTTGCTTAAAATTAACTTCGCAAGAATCGTTATTTTAAAAATTGGGAAAACTACACTAAATAGTGTGATTACAATAAATAAAAATAATTGACCCTCTTTTAGAAGGTTCCAGCACGCGGTTAAAATTGAAAATGTATTTTCAATGAAAATAAATTTATGGAAGGTGATAATAGGAGCAACGAGGCCTATGATAAGCAATAAAGCAGACACTATAAGTAACAGTAATAATACAGATTTGTTAGTTGTAATTTGCATATTATTAACTAAAGTATTCTTTAAATCATAAAGCAGTTATCAATACATGCAAACCATACAAGAATATAATGCTAACCATAATCTTCGTGCCGTAGCTGATACAGCCAACATGAAGTGGGAAACGTCCGAGGCGGGAGGTGTGTTACGGAAACGCTTAGAGAGAATTGATGCAAAGCCTGAGCCGGTAACTACTATTGTCCGCTATCAAGCAAACAGCGCTTTTCCTGCTCATCAGCATATAAAAGGCGAGGAAATTTTTGTTCTCGAAGGCACTTTTTCCGATAATCATGGCCATTATGAAGCTGGTAGTTATTTGCGAAATCCTGCCGGTACGTCACACTCACCCTTTAGCCAAGATGGCTGCACTATCTTTGTTAAGTTACAACAGTTTCAGGAAAATGACTTGAAGCAGGTATATATACAAACCTACCAGCAACAATGGTTGCCGGGTATGGTGCCTGGTGTAAGCATCATGCCTTTACATGAGCATGGGAATGAACAAGTATCACTTGTTAGGTGGGGTGCAAACACTATTTTTGAAACACATCAACATATCGGTGGGGAAGAAATATATGTACTTGATGGTAGTTTTAAGGATGAATTGGGTAGTTACGCAAAAGGAACTTGGCTAAGAAGCCCTCCGAATAGTCTTCATACTCCCTATACACAAGAAGGTTGTCTATTATTTGTAAAAACAGGCCACTTGAGTGGTCTATAAGGAATTCTTATCAAACTCAGGTTGAAAATCTAGCAAAATCCTGTATTTTTATACCTGTATTTACAACTATTTTATATGTAAATATTATATAGGTAGGGGACTATTTTTGAAAACAACTAAATATACTAATTTGCACCCGTGTGCCTCATATTCAAAGTCTGGGGTCGAATACACTCCTTCGTCGGTGATGTTTTTATGAATGACGAGTTAGAAACATTGGATGGTGAAGACAGCGCAATTCTAAATAAGCGTGGCTGGTTTCTTGTGACCTATTTTCAAACCAGAGATGGTGATGTGAATTCAAAAGCATTTAATCTTGCTATCGATAAAGCGAACTCGATTAAACGTCAAACCGGTATTCGAACACGTAAAAAAGAAGTCCATACCATATTCGAAGTATGGGAAAAGTGGTAGTAGCGCCTACTAAATAACTACTTTTATTGAAATTAATAAGCCGTTGTATTAACTCATTCGCTGAGTTACTAAGTAACTTATGTGTTGGTTATTACGTTACGGTGAACACGTATAATCACATCCACATCTTCGATCTGTAGGTGAGCAGGTAATTCAGGTAATTTAGAGATTTGTATACTTTCATGGGTGATATCTTCCAA
>CAZVPJ010000024.1:0-9580 GCA_964629035.1 uncultured Thiotrichales bacterium
ATCGCCATACAGTAATTGATCCAAATCTAAGGTTCGTGATTCAAACTTTTCTTTACCACGCGCACGATCATGATCGGCTTCAATTTTCTTTAACACCCTGCTAATTTCCAGTGGAGACTCTTCCGTATCAAAACCAACCACTAAATTATGGAAGTCATCGCCTTCGAAACCGACAGCTGTGGTTTTATAGACTTTTGAAATATCAAGCTCACCAAAATGGTTTCGTAGGGCATTAACCGAGGATGGAATGTTTTTACTCACATCGATATTGCTGCCAATGCTGACGTATACGCGCGCCATCAGTTCGCAGACTCGTCACTTTGGTCACGTTGGCCGCGCTCAATCGTAATGCCCACGTCACGCGAACCCCTAACGGCCCCGGGTTTACTAATGGTGACTTTTACCCAGGGAATATTGAACTCGCTAAGTAAAATTTCACTTACCTTCTCTATCATGGTCTCTATGAGCTCATAACGACTGTCTTCGACGAATTGAATGATGCGCTTGGATATGGACTTATAGTCCAGTGTGTCCTCGATAGCGTCGCTTGCTGCGGCTTTGGCTATATCGGTGCCCATTTCGAGGTCTATACGCACTTTTTGCTTGATGCGCTTTTCCCACTCAAAAATCCCAATAGTGGCGTTGACTTCTAAATCACGTAAAAAAATTGTGTCCATTGCTTCTAATGTATCGCTTATTTAGTATGTGTGACGATTAATGGCCTAAAAAGGGTTATATGTCTTATTTATCAGGGTGGCTAGCTTGTGCCATTTTGGCGATTCTGTTATCTTCACGCGCCCTATTTGAAAGAATATAGTAATCATGTCTCGAGTTTGTCAGGTAACCGGAAAACGACCCGTCGCAGGTAATAACGTATCCCACGCCCATAATAAAACACGTCGGCGCTTTATGCCTAATATTCAAACTCACCGTTTTTGGGTAGAAAGCGAAAACAGATGGGTGAAGCTTCGCCTATCAAGTAAGGGCATGCGCATTATTGACAAGAACGGCATCGACGAAGTGCTTGCTGACGTTCGAAAACGTGGAATTAAGGTGTAACTCCGATGGCAAAAGCAGCTCGTGAAAAGATTAAGTTAGTATCCAGCGCCGGAACTGGTCATTTTTACACCACTAGTAAAAATAAACGCACCATGACCGAGAAGCTTGAAATGAAGAAGTATGACCCGGTGGTTAGAAAACATGTAATGTACAAAGAAGCTAAAATTAAGTAATACCGGTCACTCTGCATCTTCTCTCAAGATGCAATTCGGTATATTTCATCACATACCAGAATACCTTTTCAGAATACCCAGTCAGCACTTCTGCATCATCTACTGAGTCAATCGTTACGTAAGACCATCAAGTAGCAGGCTGCAAGGCATACCCACGCAAACTTTGCGCGAAATCTTGTAATACTTTAATTCCGGTTGCCTCGGCTTCTCTACACCATTCAATAATGGCTTGAATCATACGTTCATGACTCGCATGCGTTTCACTCCAAAGATCTTGCAGTTTGCGGCGCATTTCATATACCGTGTGCAACGCTTCACTATTCTGCAGTAACTCTTGTAAGTACTCACGTTGTAACGGTTTCATACGGCTATCTTCTCTTACCAGGGCCGTACGCATCTGGTTAACAATTTTTTTATAGCGATTTTCGAAATGGGGTAGCTCTGCATGAAAAGTCGGTAACGTAACTTTGTGAGCATACTCCGCCATCACATGAAGTTGGCTAGATACAATGGCTTTTGCCGTATCTAGATCAATAATTTCTTTGTTGCTTACACGCATCGGCTGTGGTGCCCGCCTGCGCACTTTTGCCAAACCCATGACACTCAGTAATTGAATATAAGCCCAACCAATGTCTAACTCCCACCATTTACTAGAAAATTTTGCCGAACTTGGGTAAGCATGATGATTGTTATGCAGCTCTTCCCCACCGATCATCACACCAAGAAAAGAGACATTGGTTGAACCATCTTCCGTTTCAAAATTTCTATAACCCCAGTAATGACCAATGCCATTAATAATGCCGGCGGCATTGAGTGGGATCCATATCATTTGAACAGCCCAAATAGTGATCCCTATAAACCCGAACAGTATAAAGTTGACAAAGAAACATAAACCAATACCGAGAGCACTATGTGGTGTATATAGCTTGCGTTCAAGCCAATCATCAGGTGTTCCACGACCATATTTTTCCATTGTTTCACTATTTTTTGCTTCCGCTTTATAGAGCTCTGCCCCTTGCCAAAAAACAGTAGCAATTCCACGAGTGTGTGGACTATGAGGATCCTCTGATGTTTCGGTTTTCGCATGGTGCTTACGATGAATGGCAACCCATTCTTTGGTGACCATGCCTGTCGTCGCCCATAGCCAAAAACGAAAAAAATGTGAAATGATGGGGTGTAGGTCTAAAGCGCAGTGTGCTTGGCTACGATGCAAGTACAAAGTTACTGCAACGATGGTTATATGTGTCAGCACTAAAGCAACCACAAGATAACCCCACCAAGGCAACGTTACTAATCCATTCAATAAACTTCCATTCAACATACTAATAAACCCTAGTTAATTATTATTATTTTATTAAAAATGAAACGTCCTGTTCTATTTGCCTTTGCGATATTAATGATACGTCTTGAGGTCCTTCTGGAGCAAGTTCTAGATGATTACCGGCACATCAAAGTTGACAATAATATCAATGGCGCCAAGTTGCTGATTTAATGCATGACATGGATAAAAGTGCAATTCCAAAAACAAATGGTTGTATAATCCAGCAATCATGCGATTAAATTATTTGTAGACCACAACAATACCTGTCCATTTCTGAACCATTAGCCCCCAGCCAGTAATCCGCGTTCATTGCTATATGATTTTCCACCTACATATAACCCCTATAACGTTGGAAAAACCTATCCAATGACACAAGAAACGTTATTGTCAGTAAAAGGTCTGTCGCATAGTTTTGATGGCAAAAAAGCTATTGAAAATGTAAATTTTGAAATACGACGTGGAGAAGTGGTAGCACTATTGGGTACAAATGGGGCCGGCAAGTCAACCACACTCAATACCATCACGGGCAATCTAAATCCTGATACGGGTGAAGTACTTATACAAAACACCAACATCAGCTCTGCGCCTAAAATAGCTAAGAACAATTTAGGTTATCTGCCCGATACTCCACCGCTATATCCTGAACTAACCGTCAGAGAGTTTTTAAGCTTTGCTGCACGAATACACAACGTAGAAAAAACATGCCTTACTGAGCGTGTCAACCATGTAATTGAATCTTGTGGTTTGCAAGCTGTAGATAAAAAACTCATTGCTCATTTATCCAAAGGCTACAAGCAACGCGTGGGAATTGCACAAGCGGTAGTTCATAATCCTGCTTTGGTTATCCTGGATGAACCTACCGTTGGACTTGATCCCGTACAAATGCAAGATATTCGAACATTGCTAGAAGAACTTTCAAAAGATCATAGTGTGTTGTTATCCACGCACTTACTAGCTGAAGCTGAATCAACTTGTAATCGTGTACTAATCATTGATCAAGGCTCACTACTGCTTGATCAATCTCTTGCAAGCCTGAATCAAGGTTCTGGCAATCGGTCGGACACTAATAAGGTCAAGTTGCGCTTTAATGGCAAACCAACCATTGATGAACTTAAAGCGATACCTGGCTGCGAAACAGTAAGCTGCGGACAATATGGAAAATATATTTGCCGCTACAGTGATGCATCATTCATACAGCACGTTCAATCTTATGCATTACAAAATGATTGGAAGCTTTATGAGATCAGTGCTATCAGTGGTTCTTTAGAAGATATTTTTTTAGGTTTAATAATGCGTGACACATCCACATCTCCAGCCTATTAAATAACCGGTATGCTCTTTTCCATCACAAATAATGAATGTAAACGTGTTTTTTATTCACCCGTTGCCTGGGTTTTGTTTGCAGTCGCATTATTTATCTTAGGACTATTATTATTAATATTACTTAATAATTTTTATAACGAGGTGCAAGCAAAATTAGTAGGACTAGATCAAGCACCAGGCTTAACTGATTTAGTGATAGCACCCTATATGTTCTGGGTCGCTATTGTGGGCGTTCTGATTGTGCCAATGTTTGCTGTTCGCAGTTGCACAGAAGAACTATATCTTGGTTCAAACCTATTACTTAGCAGCGCTCCTGTTAGTGCGACTCAGATTGTATTAGGAAAATACTTCACACTGTTATTACTAACATTAGTTTATGTAATTATGTCTAGTGGTTATGCACTACTACTCGGATACTTTACGCCTATCGATTATGGTAAAACGGCTGCTGCTTGTTTGGGTGTGTTTCTATTTATTAGCTCATTTAACGCAGCTGCACTATATATCGCCAACCTGACACGGGTTCCAATCATTGCAACCGTAGCGATTATCGGCTTATTGTTGCTAATGACTATGTTGTATATGTCAGGCTCTGCTACCGCAAGCAGCAGCGAACTTTTCCTCTACCTATCAAATATACCTCACTTGGCAAGCTTGATTTCCGGATCAGTAGACACTGCCCACGTAGGATACTTTGTATTATTTACAATATTATTTTTAGTGCTTTGTATACGTAGAATAAATCTTCGTAATGCTTGCAACTAGTATGAAAAAGCAATTTCGTAAATGGTTAAGTCTCGCTACGCTAGTGTTAATTATTAGTTTATGTGCTTGGTATTCACAAAAACATCACCATGTATTTGACTGGACACGTGATAGCAGAAATAGCTTAAGTGAGACTAGCCTCACTGTATTACAAGAAGTAGATAAAACCTTATTAATAACTGTATTAGCAAGAAATGCTGCAAGTGAACGTCATGCGATTTTAAAACAAGTTGATAAATACACATCGGTTAAACCAAATATTGATGTTAAATTCTTAGACCCAGATAAAGACATCTTGCTCGCTAAAGAACTACATCTTAACAACCCCAACCAACTACGTCTCGATTACAATAGTCGCTTTGAAATAATCGACACCATCTCTGAACGTGAAATTACGAATGCACTGCAACGGTTAACACGGCAAAAACTTCCATGGGTAACCTTCTTGACTGGACACGGTGAACGTGATCCTTTTAATGAAGATAATCCTGGATACAGCACACTTAAAAAGACACTGGAAACCAGTGGCATTCAAGTCCAGGACCTGAATTTATTACAAACCACATTCATTCCTGACAACGTAACGGTACTAGTGATTGCAGCACCACAAGGAAGATTTTTGCCTGGCGAAGAACAATTAATTCTAAAGTATGTTGAAGCTGGCGGAAGTTTGTTGTGGTTATCAGACCCTTTACCTGCCGAAGATTCTGCAACCAACCCCTTACCATTGTTAGCAGAAAAATTCGGCTTAAGTTTGATATCAGGCACGGTAATTGATGCTAACCAAGAATTGCGCTCTATGCTCGGGATTAAACATCCCGCTGTAGTACCTGTTGTAGAGTACCAACAACATGCCATTACAGAAAAAATAGAAAACCAGACCTTGTTTCCATTTGCTGCAGGAATAGCGATTAAAACCCCAGAAAAATGGACTGCACAACCACTTTTTTATTCGCTACCTCGTGCTTGGTCAGAAGTAAGTGCACTTAATGCCGGTAATGTCGTTTTTGATAGCGAAAGCGGTGACACAGAAGGGCCGCTACTCATGGCTGCAAGTTTAAGCAGAAACATCACTAAGTCATCTCAACAGCGCGTTGTATTAATAGGTGACAGTGATTTTGCAGCCAACGCATACATTGGGCACGGTGAAAATTTAACCTTAATAGTAAGTGTATTACAGTGGTTAGCACACGACGACAAACGTATTTCATTACTTCCTTATCAACCACCTGATATCTCCGTTGAATTTAGTAATCGTGCGATTGCAACACTCGCGGCTACTTATTTGCTGATTGTGCCGCTAGGCGTTTTATTGATAGGTATATTTATAGGCATTCGTCGACGTAAAGCATAATTATTAGCAAACTACCCCTATCGGTCCTTTTCTTGGCATCCTTTAACCGCAAGAATCGGCTAAAATATGCATGATTTTAAATCTGCAGGCTAGAAAACTGGTCGGCCGCATCACAGCAATTTATATGAGTAATCGTAATCCTGACTTAGTCGAAACAACCTCATCTCCACTCGATATTATCGTAAGCGAAGACAGTAATACGCTATCTATCAAGCAACCACTGCTTACACATCTCTATTTTGGTGATACTGGAAATTCAAAACATGACTGTCTGACTATTCAAACCGAGCTGGAACTACTAGGTTCTTCATTATTTGCACAATACTGGTTTACAGATCAGCAAGCCAAACAGGCTACTTATAAAAATATTCGTTATGCCTATGCACCGCAAATGATGTTTGGATTTTTGGAGTTACCCTGTACTGATGAAGAAGACTTTCAGGCGTTAACTCATCAAGCGTATAGCGAATTATATGAATGCATAGAAGGTAGCCCATGCAAACATTTATTACGTACCTGGAATTTCTTTCCACATATCACTAAATATGATTCAAAAAACACGCAACAGAATCGGTATGAGGTATTTTGCCATGGCAGGTTACAGGCCATGCAAGACTGCGGTATTAAAACAAAAGTCTATCCAGCTGCAACGGTAATCGGCACACATGAACATAATTTACAAATATATTTTTTAGCCAGTGATACGCCTGGCACAGCTGTAGAAAACCCTCGTCAAACCAGCGCATATCATTACCCAGTTGAATACCATCACACACAGCCACTATTCTCACGTGGACTGTTAAAAACATGGGGCAAACAAACTCATTTTTATGTGTCAGGCACAGCCAGCATCATTGGTCATGAAACTTTACATATTAATGACGTGTGCGCACAGCTAAATGAAAGTATTAATAATGTAGAAACGTTAGTCGCTCATGCAAATGATAAATACCAAACACAACTCAATGCACAAGATGACTTGCTATATATGAAAGTCTACCTTCGACATCGGGAAGATGTAGAGCAAATTAATCAGGTATTAGCTTCCAGGCTTTCAAACAATACACCTCGTGCTTTACTACTGGGTGATATGTGCAGAGATAATCTGTTAGTTGAAATTGAAGCATTTTATCAAGCTTAAAGTATGCTCATATGCCTGAGCTACCAGAAGTAGAAACCACACGAAGAGGCATATTGCCTTATGTCAAAAAGCAGCGTGTCCATAATACAGTCATCAGGCAATCTAGTTTGCGTTGGCCAGTGCCTCGTAACTTGAAACAAAAACTTAACAACCAAACCATACAAAATATTCAACGTAGGGCTAAATATTTATTATTTTCTACTCAATCTGGACATTTAATTATTCATCTTGGCATGTCTGGAAGCCTACGTATGGTCAATAACAATGTAGAAGCTAGTAAACATGATCACGTGGATATCGTATTTAACAAAAAAACGCTTCGCTTTCATGATCCTAGGCGCTTTGGTGCAGTCCTATGGACAAGCGCTAACCCAGATAAACATAAACTGCTCAAGAATCTAGGACCAGAACCATTACTAGATGAATTTACTGGTAAACATTTACATGAGCATGCGCAAGGCAGAAAAGTGAATATCAAAACTTTTATTATGAATGCTCATATAGTTGTAGGAGTCGGTAACATTTATGCCAGCGAATCATTATTCTTAAGTGGCATTCACCCGCAACGTGCAGCAGGTAGAGTTTCACTTCAGCGTTACGAAATTCTAGCTGAAAATATAAAAAAAGTGCTTAGCCGCGCCATTCAGTTAGGCGGTACAACATTACGTGATTTTGTGCATGAAGATGGCAAGCCGGGTTACTTTGCAAATAAATTAAATGTTTACAACCAAACTGGAAAGCCCTGTCCGGTTTGCAACAACCCGATAAAAGTTCGTACCATTAGCCAACGTAGCAGTTTCTTTTGTTCTAAATGTCAGCATTAATATAAAAACTTAAGTGCTTAAGACCCAAACGTATTGGAAAATATTTTTAATACTAGAATGAAATGTTGTGGATAATATACTCAAAGCTATCTTAACGATTTTTTTTAAATTCTTTTCGAGAATTTTTCCTGGTCTCACCGCTAAAGTCGCATGGTCTTTTTTTTGCAAACCACGTATTCGTAAAAAACAACTCAGTAAATTTGAAAATAATCTTCTGAAGCAGGCCAAGCAATATTACATTGAAAGCGAAAATTATAGAATTGCTGTATATGAATGGCGTAATGCAGATCTAACAGAAAATTCAAAAACCATCCTACTCACACACGGATGGGGCGGGCATGCATTAAACTATTCTCACATCATCACCAAACTAGTAGAAGGTGGTTTTAATGTAATTGCCTACGATAGCCCAGCACATGGGAAATCTTCAGGCAGCAAAACGAACCTGCTACATAACACCCATGCATTATTAAATGTATGCGCTCAAATACCTCCGGTAACTGCTCTGGTCGGGCATTCTTTTGGCGCGATGGCGAGCGCCTATGCCCTTGAGCTCTCTAATAGCTCAGCAATTTTGGCTCATACAAATAAAATAATTTTGATTGCAGGACCCAACAAACTAGCGGATTTATTTGCATCTTTTACACAAGCGATGGGCTTACCAGATGTTGTACTCAAAATATTTCATCGGAAACTTGAAACCATTGCCAAGCGCACTATTGAAAGCATGACTACTGTTGATTTTTTATATCACTACCGTGGAAAAATTTTAGTAGTGCATGATCATAATGATCGCATTGTGCCTTTCATTGAAGCCGAAAAAATCGCCAATAAACTAACCTCTGCAGCATTGTTCGCAACCTCGGCCTATGGTCATTCCAGAATTCTAGCAGCTGAGAGCGTTATCAATACTATTTTTGGTTTTATATCCGAGACTAATCAGTATAAATAAGCTCGAAAAATGCTTTTCCACTGAAATGCTTATTTCTACCATTTATCTTATTGATGGTCACTCATTACAGAGTTTCTGCCATGCATCATTAACAGTGCGTTTGGAATTGAGAATCAGGTCACTATATACATAGAACTTCTTGATTTAACTACTTGAACGCAGCATATGGACTTATCAGACAAGGAACGATATTCGATCAGCAAAGTGGGTGATGACACCTTTGTGCTGACTGATGCAGACACGTTGCAAACTTGGCAAATTGAAGTTTTGCGAAATAGTTATAATGAAGAAAATGACGAATCAGTAACATCGTCATCTAGTCAAGAAAAGTAGACTAATCCTCTACTTCAGTCTCATTCTACATCTACCATGGCACTGATTTTAGCTGCTAAAGATTCAAAAGAAGTGTAGCCACTTGCCAGCAGGGCATAGTTTTCATCAACTTTTGTCATCAATGTCGGATAACTCTGTACAGTAAGCTTTTGGCAGAGATCAAAATCTTGCTCTAACTGGGTCGCGACATCATTACCATGCAGATCTTCAATGAACGATCTTTCTTGAATAGAATAACGATTTGCAATATCAACGAGCACATCAATATTTGTGAGATCTTTGTTTTCAGTATAAAACGAATGTTGGATAGCCTCTAAGAACTGGATCTCTTGGTG
>CAZVPJ010000024.1:9680-15639 GCA_964629035.1 uncultured Thiotrichales bacterium
CCCCAACACCAAGAACACATAGGACTCACAAAATAAATGAACTGCTTCATTATTTTGTATGAGTACTTACTTTAGCTTGCCCAATTCCGCGTGGATCACTTGCTGCCGTTACTTCATTACTTTCCCGATCCCAAATAACAATATGCATATTTCCATACTGGCGACCCAACTCATTTACACTATGCCCCATGGATTCTAGTGAGTGTTGTGTATGCGTATTAATCATGCCTTTTTCAACTTGAATCTCATCAGGCAGAAACTGATGATGATAGCGTGGCAACTCCACAATTTCTCTAACAGATGCCGCTTCTGAAAACGCTAGTGTCGATAAAAGCACCATGCTTATAATCCGACTACCACCCGGAGTGCCCAGAATTGCAGTTCGTTTACCATCAAACAAAAAGGTCGGCGACATGCTGGATAACATTCGTTTGTTTGGCTGAATAGCATTCACTTCATTACCGACCAAACCCCATAAATTTGCATGCCCCGGTTGAATAGCGAAATCATCCATTTCATTATTCAGCAGTACACCTGTGCCTTTCGCAACAAAGCCTGAACCAAAGTAGTAATTTATAGAAAGCGTCGCTGCGACATGATTACCTTGTTGGTCTAAAATTGAAAAATGCGTCGTATTTTGCGCTTCTTCAACGGTAGCGTTAGCTTCACTCGCAGACTGATCTTGCTGGAAATAGGTATGACTAGGTGTTACCTGTTGTGGGTCAAAGTCAGAAAACTTCTTTTTAGCATATTCAAGCGACACCAACTCTTCAACAGGAATGTCCACAAAATCCTGATCACCAAGTAATTCGGCTCTAGTATGATATGCACGACGCATTGCCTCTACTATAATATGTTTACGTTGAACTTCACTCATTGCCTGCAAATCATAATCTGACAGCATATTCAATATCTGCATCAATACTATGCCACCAGATGATGGTAATGCGGCACTAACAATCTCTAGATTTTTATATTTTCCTATTATGGGTGGGCGTTCTACAATTTTATAATTATCCAAATCTTGTTGTTGCCAAATACCACCCGCTTGCTGAACGCTCTTAACTAACTTATTTGCAACTTCACCTTGATAAAAACCGCTTGCGCCATGTTTAACAATACTTTCTAAAACACTTGCTAAATCTGGTTGCCGCAATACGCTGCCAACTTGTGGTGCACCACCTTTATGTAGAAATATTTCTGCAGTATGCGGAAAGCTCTTCAAACGTTTAATAACCGCTTGGGCGCGTGAATGGAATAATTCACTTACCTCAAATCCATCACGTGCCAAATGTACCGCAGCGCTTAATGTCATACTCAGGGGTAAGCGACCATATTTTTCTGCAATATGCGCCAACGCTGCAGGTGTTCCAGGTATACCTGCTGCGAGTGGGCCATTTACTGATTGATCTGTAGGCTTGCCATCCGCGCCGATATACATATCTCGTGTTGCTGCCAAGGGCGCTACTTCACGGCCATCTATCATCACATTGTGATTACTCTCTGCTAGGTGAAGCAACCAAAAACCCCCACCTCCTAAACCGGAAGCATACGGTTCTACCACTGCTAATACCGCGGTCACCGCAATCGCCGCATCAAATGCGTTGCCGCCTTGTTGCAAAATATCTATACCTGCTTGTGTTGCCAAAGGATGTGCACTGGCTACTGCAAAGTTATTGCTAATAGAATTTTTTGAGAATGTTGTTTTTGGTTGCGGTGTATTACATGCAAACAGCAAAAACGAGGTGGCTAGATAGATAACAAAATAAATGAAAGGAAAGCGAAACATCAAATTTAAATAGAAATCGTTACAATAATTAGCTTAACTATCGTCTTTGTTATCTAGCGCGCTAACAACATCAGAAGAAACAAATTTAGAAACATCTCCCCCAAACTTTGCAATTTCTCGAACCAGACTTGAAGAAATATACGCATATTCTTCCGCGGGCGTAAGAAACATAGATTCAAGGGAACTATCTAACTGCCGATTCATACTGGCTAATTGAAATTCAAACTCAAAGTCTGAAACCGCGCGCAGACCACGTAACAGAACTTTTGCTTTTTGTTCGCGCGCAAAATTAACTAGCAAACCATCAAAGCCACACACTTTGGCATTAGTAAATTTTTCAAGTGCTTGCTCAGCCAATAAAACCCGCTCCGCCAAAGTGAAATAGGGTTCCTTATTACCACCACTGGCCGCAACACCAACAATCACTTGGTCAAAAATACCACAAGCACGCCTTACCAAATCTGTATGACCATTTGTGATGGGATCAAATGTGCCTGGATAAACTGCGATATTTGCCATAGTTAAACCTAATAGGAATGTTGTTAATTATCATAGCGAATTACACATTCTATAGAGTGCATAATGTACCTCACCAGCCCTCTTTTCACGCACACATTTAAACGTTTTAAAGATCCCATCTGACTGTGCTCCTACAGAATGATGATCAACTTTATCACCTTTTAGTCGCGATGAAGACTCTACATATAGCAAGCCATCTTCGCTGAGTAATTGCTGCTTGATGATCATGGGCATAACTTTTTCTAGCAAGTCACTATCAAATGGTGGATCTAAAAAAATAATATCAAATTGTCGATTCACCTCCCGCAAATATGTCAACGCACACATATTCTGCACTTCAATATTGGTTGCCTCAAATTTTTCCTTTTGCTTAGCCAGCATCGCTGCTATGTGTATATCTTCTTCAATTAAGACGGAATGTTTAGCGCCGCGAGATACTGCTTCAAAACCCAATGCTCCACTACCGGCAAAAAGATCTAGGCAGACAGCACCACTCAAATCGTTGCTTAGCCAATTAAATACTGTTTCACGCACGCGGTCAGGTGTGGGCCTAATTTTTGGGGAAGCTATAAATTGTAGGCGGCGACTACGCCACATGCCGCTGATAATACGAAGGTCGTTTTTACTCGACACTGTATAAGTCAGTTGATTTTAATTTAGATTATTTTGTATCTTAGTTTATTTTTCTAAGTCTGGGCCACCAACAATAATCTTGACCAGTTGCTTGGACTGAAGATGACGATTAAATGCAGCACGAACATCATCCAGGGTTACTGCGGAAATTTTTTCATTAAAGGTTTCCAGGTAGTCTAGTGGTAGATCATAATAACCAATCAAAGACAAATAACCCAAAATATCTCGGTTGCTATCTATCCTTAGCGGGAAGCCACCGATGATATTGCTTTTTGCAGAAACGAGTTCCTCTTCAGTTGGGCCTTCTGTAACAAATTTTTGTATCGTTTCCAGCGACACTTTTACGGCTTGTTGGGCCTGATCAGTCCGCGTCTGTAATCCCAAGGTGAAAGGGCCTGGTAAATACAATGGGAAAAAATAACTATACACACTGTAGGACAAACCACGCTTCACGCGTACTTCTTTTACAAGACGTGAGGTAAAGCCGCCTCCGCCTAATACTTGATTTCCAGCATAAAGATTAAAGTAGTCTGGATGACCACGTTGTATACCCAGCTGCCCAACATACACATGGGCTTGTTGTGAAGGATATGGAATATAAATATCGGCGATATCATTCGATGGTTGAGGTTTTAGAATAGGCTCAGGTTTAACGCCATCCACCAGGTTTTCTGAAATCTGTTCAGCAATACTTCTTGCTTGTTCAGTGTTGATGCCTCCTACTATTGCAATCAAAGCATTTTCTGCAACTAGAAATTGCTGATGAAATCTTTTTACATCATCTAGACTGATTAGGGCAATCGTTTCCTTCGTTCCTAAGGATGGACTTGCATAGGGATGTTGGCCGTATATCGCTTTGTAAAAGGTCCTGCTAGCAATATCTGCAGGACTTTGTTCAGCGTCTTTTAATGCGACTAAAGATTGGTCTTTAATGCGCAGAAAATCCTTTTTAGGAAAACTTGGCTTAGAGAGTATGTCAATAAATGTATCTAGTGCAGGTTTTAACAAAGCTTCATCGGTTAAACTTCGAAGCGCTACACTCGACCGATCCAAATTTACGCTTGCGCCATACTGAGCTCCAACCTCTTCAAATTGTTCTGCAATGTCATCAGCTTCTAACTTTCCAGTTCCTGAGTTTAATAAAGCATGAGTCAGCTTAGAAAGCCCTGCCAATTTTCCATCTCGTCCGTTACCTGCATCGAACGTTATAGCAATATCAATCATCGGCAACTCTGGTGCAGCCACAAACAAGGTTTTAACACCCTTCGTTGTCGTCCATTGTTGAATTTCTGGAGAAGCATATGCCTGATGGTTTACAAACAGGAAACTTAAAGTAAATAGGTATAATAAATTTCGTTGCAAAAAGATTGCACATTGGTTGATTACGTTACATTTCATATTCGATTATGTTTGCTTTATTGTATAAATTTAATTTTATATTTTGGCCGGATTATTCTTGCTACTTACTCTAATCAAATTATTTTGGCCAATTACTTTTGATGATCCGCAACTTGCTTTTCTATTGGCTGTAATACTGCAACCGTTAAACCTTCCTCAACCAAATACTTGCGAGCCACTTCACGAACTTGTTCAGCAGTGATCTCTTTAATTCGCTGATTATATTCTTCCATCACTTGCCAACCCAAACCCACCGTTTCTAAACTTCCAATAACCGTTGCTTGTCTTTGTATAGAGTCTTGTTGATACACTTCGCTAGCAATAACTTGCGCTTTAACCCGGTTTAACTCTTTTTCACTAACCAAATTTTCCTGTATGTCCTTAATTTCGGCATACAGCGCTTGTTCAGCTACTTCAACATTGTGTTTCTGTGCAGGCGTTGCATCAAATAAAAACAGCGTCGGGTAGCGTGAAAAAATGTTATAGCCTGCGCCGGCACCAGACACTAATTCTTTTTCACGTACTAACCTTTTACTTAATCTCGCACTGCGACCACCATCTAATACCGCACTTAAAACTGAAAGCGCGTAGGGCTCCCAATCCTCTTCAGCAGTCGCCAATGAGGGTGCTTTGTAACCAAGCATGACGTATGGCAGTTTAGCTATAGCACTTACCACAACTCGTTTACTACCTGTTTGTGGATGCTCCAACCTGGGCTTACTTTGCTTGACAGGCCGCTCTTGGAGGCCGCCAAAATATTGCTCAGCCATGGCAAACACTTGCTCTGGATACACATCGCCCACCACCACTAAGGTAGCGTTATTAGGCATGTACCAGCGTTGGTACCAATCAGATAAATCATCAATTACAAGATTATTTAAATCATCCATCCAGCCGATAATAGGATGGTGATATGGACTGTTAATAAATGCAGTAGAATAAAGTTGCTCATAGACCCGCGCATTGGGGTTATCATCTGTACGCAGCCGTCGCTCTTCTTTAACTACCTCAAGCTCACTAACAAAATCTTCAGGCGACAAGACCAGATTAAGCATACGATCTGACTCAAGCTCAAAACTTGTTTCCAGATGCTGTTTACCCATTAACTGGTAGTAAGCCGTGTAATCACGACCCGTAAAAGCATTATCCCGCGCGCCTATTTCAGCCACGATCGAAGAAAATGTGCCAGATGGATATTTTTCCGTGCCTTTGAACATCATATGTTCTAACACGTGTGACACCCCTGTGATGCCGCTATGCTCTTGTGCTGAACCAACACGGTACCAAACCTGTGAAATTACGACTGGGGCACGGTGATCCTCTCTGACGATCACTTTCATACCATTTTTAAATGTCTTTGCATGAGTCGTTCCAGAGCTTTGGACAGCAGTCTCCATGGTTTCTGTTGAATTAACAGTTTCTGGAGCCACGACGGCTTTGTCAGATAAACTACTGCAACTTGCCAAGACCCATAGTAGCGGTAAAATTTTTATTAGCTTCATTTGTTACGTGTGTATGTGCTTAAGATGTTAGGATTAGCGCCGTTTCTAATACAGCATTGATTCTTAGACCATACTATAAACATTCGTTCAAAATCTATGCCTGAAATAATTTTAAATA
>CAZVPJ010000025.1:0-7070 GCA_964629035.1 uncultured Thiotrichales bacterium
GGATGGGAAGGTACTTTAAATCTTGCGCTTAGCTTTTCACTGGTTGGAAAGATGCAAGATAATAGCGATGGCTTGGACTACACTTATTTTTGGAAACGATCTCTTGCAACCGCTGTAGCATGCAGATGTCTAGCAGGGGTTACTGGGTATGCAAAAAAAGAAGAGCTATTTTTACCCGGCCTGCTTCAGGATATTGGTATGCTTGCAATTGATAAAGTTCATCCGGATTTATATTCTGGTATAGGTGATCAACAACAAGACCATCAGAATTTGATCAATTTTGAAAAAAATAAACTTGGTTTCGATCATGCGGTTGTTGGGGCTTGGCTGCTTAATAAATGGGACATACCTGAAAAAATAACTGAACTGGTATCTGCAAGCCATGGAGATAATTTAGAATTTGTAAATGAAGATAATATTACTGCAGCTAAATGTGTAGCATTTGCAGGTGTTTTAGCTGATTGCATATGCTTCGACCATACTGATGAAGGATATCTTAAGGAAGCTGATAAGGCAGAAAAAGAATTCGGAATTGATATTCTTGAATTTATGAATCTAATTGGAGACATAACAAGAGAGTTTTTAGAAACTGCAAATATGTTTGATGTAGAAATAGATGATCCAGATATCCTCGAGACTGTAGCAGAAATGGCTAAAATGACCTTAGAGCTAAGTGGAAAAGGGCCTGAAGAACACCAGGCGGCATAATGAGCTATATAGGCATGGCTTGTAAGACATAACGTAGTCGTCCACCAGAATGCATTGCATCAAATGGGTAACAGGTTATTAAAGTAAGCATTTCATAGCCAAAATTCTGCATCACTTCAGATTGGCTTTGATCAACGATAAGCATGTTAGCTACTTTGTATTTCATTACCTTATTTTGTGTTTGCACGCTAATAAAATCGCCTAACCTTAAGTCTTTTAAAACTGTAAAGTGAGTATCTCGGTGTCCAACGATAACACTGTTTCCTCCATTGGTAGGCAAAGGTGTGGCGCTGATATGGCCTGGGCCAAATGCCATGGTTCGTCCTGTTCCACCTGCAAGCACGATGTAATTCTTTTTTGCATGATGAAAAAATATTTTCGCAACCGGATAAGTATCCGCCCATGCCCATGGCTTAATACTAGTGCTTGTTTGTAAAGATTGAGACCAGGCATTGTTTAATAAATGTTGAGCCAATTGTGCTTTCAGATATATATAACTGCCAGAGCCAAATTGCCATAATCCTAAGAGAATTAATAAAGTAATGCTTAGTTTTTTAATCATTTAATCAAATTTATAAATATCTTTTCCGGAAAATAAAGCCTAGTAACAAAAGTAATACCCCTGTAATTACGTTTATTTGTGCAGAAGTTGCACCTTGTGGCAAGTTGCCTGGAGCATTCATATTCCAGCCATATGGTTTTTTAACAGCTATGGCCTTAGATTTACTTGTTAAATCATTTGGCTTACTAGGGGTAACATCCACAGCAACTAAACTCGTATATTTGGTAACTATATGATGGTTAAGGCCAATTTCAGTTATAGCTTGTTTAATTTTATTTGGATCCTCTCCATGACTTACTCTTTGACTTAAACTTTGAACTTTATTGTTCGCCCATAAAACATTTAAACCTGTTTCTTCCCCTCCATTTGTAATCGGTAATGTAGTTGACCAATTATTCTCATTTGATTTTCCTTTGATAGATAATATTTCCTGATTCATAGATAGCTTGAAGCTAACAATCAAAGGTTCACCAATATATAGATCGTGTATAGGGTTAGGCCAATAGTCGACATCACTGTTGTCATTCCATGCGATCTCAATGTCTCGCAAGACTGGATGATTTAATTTTTGGAATAACTGTGACATTTTCTCACGTACTTCTTCAATTTTTCCAATATACGTATACGTACCTCTACCAAGAGATGCAGCTTCACTCATAAAGTAACTATTTGGAGCAGAGCCAATGCCGATGGTGAATAACCGGTTATTATCTAATTTATTATTTATTATTTTAAATAATTGTTTTTCATTTCCAACACTGCCATCCGTTAAAAATATTACCTGGCGTATACGTTCACTTTTAGTAACATTAGATAGAGCTAAATTGAGTGCTGGTGCTATTTCTGTGCCTCCATTTGCATGCAAGGAATGTATATATGCTTTAGCACGTGCAATATTGTTTTCTCTAGCTGGTAATGCTTGCTCAGAAAATGCTTCAGTATAAGAATTAAATTGAATGATATTAAACCAGTCTTCACTATTGAGTTGACTTAACCCTGACAGTAGAGCTTGCTTAGCTTGTTGCATAGATTCACCAGACATGGAGCCTGATGTGTCAATGACAAAAATCATCTCTTTGGCTAATATTTCTTGCTTGCTCCAGTCTACTTCTGGCGGCATTAACATTAGTAGGGCATAACGGTCATTGTCTTTGTCTTGGGTGAATAATGCGGCTTGAGGCACATGTGATGCTTGTGGTCGCCAGGTTAATTCAAAGTCACGATTTGCTGGAGTGACTTGCTGGAGTAACTGGATGTGATATTGGTTATCTTCATGCATTTGTTTATTAATGGCGTGATAGCTGCTTTCTATATTTACAATGGGAAATCCTGCCGCCAGATTAATGTTGATGGTTACAGGATTATGATGTCCTTCATCAGCGTTAGTCACGGGAGGTGTAATACTGCTTGCATCGGGTACTTCATGAGTATTAACAGCCCATCCGAAGCCATCGAAGCCTTCAACTTTTTGCGTGCCGGGGATGTATCGTATTCCGATGACCATAGGGAAACGGATTGAGAATTCTCCTTGGTCATAATGTATGGTTTGTTGATATTGAATTGAAATTGATACTTTTTCATTAGGGCCAATATTGGCAACCGAACTTGTAAAAATATTGGGTCGTTGTTGTTCAATTAAACTTGCTTTTATTCCTTCTTGTTTAGCTTGTTCATAGATCTTCTTAGCTTCATTTCTTTCTTTTATGTCGCCTGTAATAATTCGCTTTCCAATGATCATATCCATATGATCTACTGCTGCATTCTCAGGTAATGGAAATGCATAGATTGCATTGATCCACTCTGTGGAAGGGTTAATAAAATGCTGTGTGACCGTAACCCTAGCAACTATCCCAGTGATATCCATTTGCACATCAGTATTTATCACAGGTGCTGGTTGATACCGACCTACATGTTCCGTTTCAATCAATAAACTGCCACTTTCTGAATCATTTATACTGACTAAATCTTCATATCTTTCATGCTCTGCTTTAGCAGTGGGTGATGTAAAAAATATCATCAAAGTATGTAAAATTATAAAAAAGGCAGCCCGTAGGCTGCCAGATGGAGGATAAGTATGTGAATAATGATGAAGTAAAGGGCTCATATGCATTCTCTTGTAATTCTATTTATTGTTGTTTTGAAGCAATGGATACTTTGTCTTCCGCAGTTACGATTTCATGAGCTATATTCTTGGTACTCGCATGAGTCGGCATTAGAAAAATAGTTGCACGCCTATCGAAGAAGTTGTTCTCTGAGTTTTCTTCCTGATGTAGTGGTTGGGTTTCACCATATGCTAAAGTTATAATGCGATTTTCTTCGATACCATTTTCAATCAAGAACTCTTTTACTTGCATGGCGCGTTGATTCGACAGTTCTAAATTGTATTTTTCATTTCCTGAACGGTCTGTGAAGCCAGCGATTTCTATATCAATATTTGTTGAAGCATGCAGGTAATTTGCTAAATCGATTAAATGATTTTTATACTGTTGTTCAATTTCAGATGAGTCAGTTCTAAATTGCACATCAAAATCAAAAGTAGAATCTTTGAGCTCTTGGTTCTGTACGAATAATTTTTCAATAGTGAGATGTGCATCATTCAAGGTGATTGCTTGTTGTGAATGTTGTTCTTTTAAGGTCTTTATTTCTTTTTCTGAATGATCAAGTTTTTTTTCATACACCTTATTTGAGAGCATTAATTGATTTGAACGTTTTTCAATAGATACATTTTGGCCAATCAAGCTACCTATGAAAGCGCCCGTCACGATGCCTATTGGTCCGGCTACTAGGCCTCCAATAGTTGCGCCTGAACCAAAACCGATTCCTTGTTCTGTTTGGCTACTATTAATTTCTTCTGCATCGTTATTACCAAAAACGGGTGAAGTTAATATAGAGATGCCCAGAGTACTTGCCAATATGGTTTTATGTAGAATTGTGCTCATGAATGTGCCTCGTTTTAAGTGTCTAAAGAAAAGCTGATTTGCTGTTTTGTTATCGCTATTAAACACAAGACATATGACGCATTTGAGTGAAAAAATGGTCTATTTGATGACTAAATATGGCAAGAAAAAGGCAATAGTCGTGAATGACTGGTTTTGCTGAATTTAATCCGTATAGTTTTAACTAACCATATAAACTAGTACAACTATAGAAGACAAAGATAAGAATTATTGAAATATGAGCCGTCGTGTAGCTGTTATTGAGGATGAATTTGCGTTAAGAGAAAATTATGCAGATGTATTGCGTAAGCAGGGTTATAGCGTGCAAACATTTGCTAATCGAAAAGATGCTATGGCAGTGTTTGAGCAACGTTTACCAGATTTGGCTATCATAGATATAGGGTTAGAAGATGAAGTGGATGGTGGCTTTACTTTATGTCGATCGTTACGTTCCATGTCAGAAGCTTTGCCGATAATATTCTTAACCGCACGTGATAGTGATATGGATACAGTGAGTGGTTTACGTATAGGTGCAGATGACTATTTAACGAAAGATATTAGTTTCCCACATCTTTTGGCGCGTATCGCTGCATTGTTTAGACGGCAAGATGCAATGGGTGAGCCGGTAACAGGTGAAGCTATGTTGCAACAAGGATTCCTTAGTATGGATACACAACGTATGGTAACTCAATGGAAAGATAAAAATGTCGATTTAACGGTAACAGAATTCTGGATGGTACATGCATTAGCTAAATATATGGGTCACGTAAAAAATCGCCAACAACTGATGCAGGAATCCCAAATGGTGGTGGATGATAGTACTATTACATCGCATATAAAACGTATTCGTAAAAAGTTTATACAAATTGATTCAGAATTTGATTGTATCGATACAGTTTATGGTATGGGTTATCGTTGGAATACTAATTCTAGTTAACGATCATGAGTTTTCTAAAGCCGAGATTAGGCTTACGCATAAAGTTAGTTTTTCTATCTAGTTTTTTATTTGCTATTCCTTGGTTGGGTTATAAGTATGTATGGGAGATGGAAAAATATCTTCGCAAAGGTCAAGAACAAACATTAATAGGCACAGTGAGTGCTGCCGCGACGGCGTTACATGAACGGCCAAATTTATTTAATGCCCAAGCCAGTTTTTTAAGTGATATGCGTCAAGGGCGTGATTTATATGCTATCGATGTTTCTGAGCCCATTCAGTTAGATGGTAATTTGGAAGAGTGGAAGAACTTCCAATATCAACCTCATTATTATGATGATGATTATCTGATCGAAAATAATAAAGAATATGATGCCAAGTCACTTAGCTTTAATCATATGTTGGTTAAGTACGAAAATTATCTATATGTAATGTTTGAAGTTATTGATGATTATATTGTCTATAGAGAAAAACAAAACTTTAATATTCATCGTAATGACACTATTCAAATAGCATTCTTGAATAAAGAGGATGAGTTTAAACGTTATATCATCTCTAATGAAACCCCTGGATGGGTGAGCGCATACTTAACAAAACCTGAGGAGGACAGTGTTTATCCTGTTCAGCATGAAAGTAAGATTCAAGGTAACTGGGTTGAAACGCCAAAAGGATATAATGTTGAATTGCGCATACCATTAGAAATGATCGGTAATAAACTAGGTTTCGCTATTCATGACGTGGATAATAGTCATAGTCGAAAAATTAATAATATAGTAGGGACTTCTAATACTCAAAATCCAGAACAACTAGGTACTGTGCTGGTGCCATCACCAGAGATTGAACAAATACTCAAAGGTTTGGCACGATCAAACTCAAGGATTTGGGTGATCGATTCACATCGTCGTGTATTAGCTAGAATAGGGGATATTCGATCTGCATCTGGAGTGATGAATGAAGAGCAAACGTATCATGATGCACCATTATCTTGGTTACAACGTCTGGAGCAAAAATTCTTACATCCCATTTATTACCAATTACTTACACGCCCTCCCCAAGACTTTGTTGATGAGTTAGAAGAAGCGACCGAGCTATTAGGATCACAGGTTGATGAAGCGATTATAGGAGAAGTTGGTTCATCCTGGTATCTAACACCTGATAAAAGAGCAGTGGTACTTTCTGCAGCACATCCGATTTGGGTGGATGAAAAAGTAATGGGAGTGGTGGTGGCTGAAGAAACTACCAATGGTATTCGTACAATAAGAAATAAAGCATTAGAACGTTTGTTTAGTGTAATTTTAGCAGTCATGCTGTTAAGTACACTGGCTCTATTTTTGTTTGCTTCGCGTATCTCGTATCGAATTCGAAAATTACGAAGCCAGGCAGAACATGTTATCGACGAACAAGGTCGTATCCATACAACTTTTAAAGGCTCTAATGTAAACGATGAGATAGGAGATCTTTCAAGAAGTTTTTCAAGTATTGTGGATCGATTAGGGCAATATAACAGTTACCTTGAGAATATGACTTCTCGATTGTCACATGAATTTCGAACACCTGTTACCGTAGTCCGTTCATCTTTGGATAACTTAGCTATGTTAGATAATAATGAGGATGCCAAGGTATATATGGACCGTGCGCAAGAAGGTATAAAACGTTTGAATACTATACTTACTAATATGAGTGAAGCTACTGGCCTAGATCATTCTCTACAGTCTAGTGAAAAAGAAATATTTAATCTTACGGAATTGGTCGAAGGGTGTGTTGAAGGCTATCGTGGAGCATATAAAAATTATGTTTTTAAGGCTGAGATTAATGCCCAAGATATACAAATTAATGGTGTACCAGAAAATATCGCGCAGCTCATTGATAAGGTAATTGCCAATGCTGTTGAATTTAGTCAGCCGAAAGATGCGATTAAAATTACATTTTC
>CAZVPJ010000025.1:7170-15575 GCA_964629035.1 uncultured Thiotrichales bacterium
TACCTATTGTCTCTCTTAATTAATTATAATTAACACAGAGTAAAAAGAATCTTGATGCGTATATATATAAGTACATTTCTACTCATTGTATTTTCATTTTCTTGTGCTTCACCGCCATCAAATTCAGTTGAGCCAACGGATTTAATTAGGTCAGCAGGGCAAGACGCGATCGTGCATGTGGTATTGGTTTGGTTAAAAGAAGCGGGAAATATGGCACATATACAACAAGTGATTGAGGTATCAAAACAGCTTCAAGGGATATCAGAAATTCAGGATCTGAAAGTAGGAAAATCAATTTCAAGTACACGAAAAATTGTAGATGACAGTTTTGATGTCGGTATTTATATGACGTTTGTAAATCAAGCAGATATGGAACGTTATCTACAAAGTGAAAAACATCAACAAGCTGTCCAAACTATTATTAAGCCTTTGTCGAAAAAGGTTGTGGTCTACGATTTTTCTAATTCTTCTTCAATTACAAGTGACTAAATAGCTGCGCTGTATTAGTGCATATATGCACTAATACAGCGCAGTAGCAAAAATTATTCCGGCTTTTATATATTACGATACGTTTAGAATGTATTTCTAAGTGGCTGTAATATATCGTCATTCCTTGTATTTTCTTGAAATTGGCACGTTTTCTGCTTGGTATTAGTGCAACTGCACAACAATGTGCATGAAAACGCTCAGTGCTGGGCATGATAAAAACATTTTTAAATATCAGGAGTTGAAAATGAAACTTAGAAAATCAGTGTTTACAAGTTTAATTGTAGCGCTAATATTTTTGTTAGTACCACAACTTGGTATGACTGCAGACAAGATTAAGGTAGGAGTTTTGCATTCACTATCAGGAACCATGGCGATAAGTGAGACCACATTGAAAGATACGGTTTTAATGATGGTGGAAGAGCAAAATAAAGCTGGCGGATTGCTTGGCAAAGAATTAGAGGCAGTGGTAGTGGATCCAGCATCTGATTGGCCATTATTTGCTGAGAAAATGCGTGAATTAATCGAAGTACACAAAGTAGATGTAATTTTCGGTTGCTGGACGTCAGTATCACGTAAATCAGTTTTACCTGTAGTTGAAGAACTAAACGGATTATTATTTTACCCTGTTCAATATGAAGGTGAAGAGTCTTCTAAGAATGTGTTTTATACAGGCGCTGCGCCAAACCAACAAGCCATCCCAGCAGTGGATTATCTAATGAATGAAGTGGGCGCTAAACGTTGGGTACTTGCAGGTACGGATTATGTATATCCACGTACCACAAATAAAATTCTTGAGTCATACTTGAAGCAGAAAGGTGTAGCGGAAGAAGATATCATGATCAACTACACGCCATTTGGTCATTCTGATTGGCAAACCATTGTTTCAGATATTAAGTCCTTTGGTTCTGCAGGTAAAAAGACAGCAGTTGTATCCACTATAAATGGTGATGCAAATGTTCCTTTTTATAAAGAATTAGGTAACCAAGGTATATCAGCAGAAGACATTCCTGTTGTTGCATTTTCCGTTGGTGAAGAAGAGTTATCTGGAATAGATACAGGCCCTCTAGTAGGTCATCTTGCGGCATGGAATTACTTCATGAGCGCGGAATCAGAAGAGAATGATAAGTTCGTAGAGTCTTGGCAGTCTTTCATTGAAAACGACGAAAGAGTAACCAATGACCCGATGGAAGCCACCTATATTGGTTTCAAAATGTGGGCTGAAGCCGTTGCTAAAGCGGGCACAACTGAAGTGGATAAAGTACGTCCTGCTATGTACGGATTGGAAGTACCTAACCTTGCGGGCGGTACTGCTGTAATGAACACCAACCATCATTTATCCAAGCCAGTACTCATTGGTGAGATACAAGATGATGGTCAATTTGAGATTGTATGGTCTACAGATGGCGAAGTGAAAGGTGATGCATGGACCGATTTCTTGCCAGAAAGTAGTGTAATTATTGCGGATTGGACTGATCCAATTAACTGCGGTAACTACAATACAGAGACTAAAAAGTGCTCAGGTCAAAATTACTAATTGTTCAATTTCTATAAAATAGTTAATCTAACTATTAATCTGTAAATCCTAACCACTCTTGATAGCAAGAGTGGTTAGTTTCTAAACAATTCACTACATCATAGGTATGAAACGCTTACTAACATTATCAATGTTTGGTTTATTTTTTCTGAGTGGCCTGTTTATAAATGGCTTGAATGCAGAAGAAATTCAAACAGAACAAGATGTAATGCAAAGTAGTTTCAAGCTATTTTCTTCAAAAAGTTTTAAAGACAAAACTACCGCAGTACATTCAATCGCCACATCAGGCAGCCCTATAGCGATAGAAGTTCTGAGTGCTTTGCTTAACGGTAATGTTTATTACCATAAGAAGAATAAAAGTATTGTTCTAATTACCGAAACAACGCCAAAGAATTTTGATCTTAAAAATCCAATTACTGAAGAAGTTTTGGTGAGTAAGACCAAAAAACAACTTAAAAAAGAGTATAAAAAAGTTGGTATTAATAACAAGTTGAGAGGTTTGTTAAATGAAAAACTCTCGGCGCTGACGATTCAGAGTGACAATAAAAATACACGCCTTAACGCTGCTCGAAATATGTTAAAGAATCCCACTTCTGCAACGGTTGAAGTGTTGCGTGATGCAGTCTTGCAAGAGAAAGATTCAGAAGTTAAAGCGTTAATGAATGTTTGTATAGCGGCAGCTAATGCGCGTTCGGATGATGTTGAAGTTCAATTATCTGCAATCAATGATCTTTCGGGTTCACTCTATCCAGAAATACGTCTCTTGTTAGAAGAGTTAAATACAGAATACACCGACAACAACAAAGCAGATGAAAGAATATTGCCAGCCATTGAATCTGCACTGGACTCTACAAAATTAAAAGTTGGTTTCTATAAGCAGGTTGAAAATATATTTTTCGGATTGAGTCTGGGTTCGGTTTTATTGCTTGCAGCTGTGGGTCTCGCAATTACATTTGGTGTAATGGGCGTTATTAATATGGCGCACGGTGAAATGTTAATGTTGGGCGCTTATACGACATTTGTTGTTCAACAAATCATGCCCAACTCAATTGAATATTCTTTATTTGTGGCAATTCCTGCTGCATTTATTGTAACAGGACTTATTGGCATTGGGATTGAACGTGGTGTTATACGTTTTTTATATGGCCGTCCACTAGAAACACTTTTAGCTACATTTGGCTTAAGCTTAATCCTGCAGCAAGCTGTGCGTTCCGTTTTTTCCCCATTAAACCGTTCGGTCATTACTCCGGAATGGATGAGTGGATCTTATGAATTTAATCCTGCGTTATCTCTCACTTACAACAGAATGTACATCGTTTTATTTGCATTGATGGTGCTCATTGGTTTGTTGCTATTACTGAAAAAAACAGCGTTTGGTTTGCAAATGCGTGCGGTTACACAAAATCGTAATATGGCTAAAGCCATGGGTATACGCACGGGTTGGGTCGACTCACTAACGTTTGGTTTGGGTTCAGGTATAGCAGGTATCGGTGGTGTAGCGTTAAGCCAGCTTACTAATGTAGGCCCGAACTTGGGTCAAGCCTATATTGTAGATTCATTTATGGTCGTAGTGTTTGGAGGTGTAGGTAATTTGTGGGGTACATTTTTTGGCGCTATGTCATTGGGAGTTGCCAATAAATTTTTAGAACCTTATGCCGGTGCAGTATTAGCCAAGATATTAGTGCTTGTATTTATAATTCTATTTATACAAAAGTATCCGCGCGGTATGTTTGCCCTTAAAGGCAGAGTTGCGGATAGTTAATGATGAAATACAAGCCATTAATATTTCGTTTATTGGAAAACGATAAAGGCGGACAATACTTTATTGCGATTCTTGCTTTGTTAGTTGTGGTGGTACCAATTTGTAATTTATGGGTGCCTGAATCTTCAGTATTTCATCTATCTACATATGTAGTTACCCTTATTGGTAAATATTTAACTTATGCATTGTTAGCCATATCCTTGGATTTAGTGTGGGGTTACTTAGGTGTATTAAGTCTTGGGCATGGAGCTTTCTTTGGTTTGGGCGGTTATGCCATGGGCATGTATCTTATGCGCCAAATTGGAGATCGTGGAGTATACGGTAATCCAATTTTGCCTGACTTTATGGTGTTTCTAGACTATAAGGAATTACCGTGGTTTTGGCATGGCTTCGACCAATTTTGGTTGGCGATGCTAATGGTATTTTTTGTACCCGGTTTATTGGCTTTTGTGTTTGGTTGGCTAGCGTTTCGTTCGCGGGTAACCGGTGTTTATCTTTCAATTATGACGCAAGCATTAACCTATGCCTTAATGCTTGCGTTTTTTAGAAATAATTTTGGTTTTGGCGGTAACAATGGCTTAACCGATTTTAAAGAGATTCTTGGGTTTGATTTGCAATCTGACTACACACGGAATGTGTTGTTTATATGTTCAGCATTAGCGTTAGCACTAGGCTATTTCATTTGTAAGTTTATTGTTGATTCTCGTTTGGGTAGTTTAGTTACTGCAATACGGGACTCGGAAGGCAGAGTGCGTGCACTAGGATATCGAGATGAATACATTAAACTATTCGTTTTTGTTGTATCAGCAATGTTGGCAGGTGTTGCAGGTGCTTTATATGTTCCGCAAGTAGGAATCATTAATCCTGGCGAATTTTCACCGATAAATTCTATTGAAATGGTGATATGGGTGGCAATGGGAGGTCGAGGCACGCTATACGGGGCTGCGCTAGGCGCTATTGTTGTTAATTTTGCTAAAACCTATTTTACCGCTGCTGCGCCCGAGGTTTGGTTGTTTATGCTGGGTGGGTTATTTGTTGTGGTAACGTTGTTTTTGCCACATGGAATTGTCGGTGCCATAAAGAATTTATCTTCAATGAAAAGAAAAAAACCATCAGATCCAAAACAAGCTAATCCAGTAAAGAATAATAAAGAGATCGGTACAAGTAATGAGTGACTTTCAGGCTAATAACGCACCGGTTACGCATGTGTCAGATGACACTATTTTATATTTGAATGGTGTGTCAGTAAGTTTTGATGGCTTTAAAGCGATTAATAACTTGAGCTTGTATGTTAAGAAAAATGAGCTTCGCAGTATTATCGGTCCAAATGGTGCGGGTAAAACTACAATGATGGATATCATTACAGGAAAAACACGACCTGATGAGGGTCGAGTGATCTATGATGATATGGTTGACCTTACTTCTATTAGTGAAGCAGAAATTGCTAATTTAGGAATAGGACGTAAATTTCAAAAACCGACTGTATTTGAACATCATACCGTCTATGAAAATTTAAAGTTAGCACTAGAAGGCAGACGAAAAGTATTTGAAAATCTTTTTTTCAAACTTGCTAGTGAAGATGATGACAAAATACAAGAGGTGCTAAAAACGATTGCGTTGCATGAACATAGCAAGCGAGATGCAGGAGAGTTGTCGCATGGCCAAAAACAATGGTTGGAAATTGGCATGCTGCTTATGCAAAACCCAAAACTATTGTTAGTGGATGAACCGGTTGCAGGTATGACTAAACAAGAGTCCGAGCATACTGCAGAACTACTCACTTCTTTAGCAGAAAAACACTCTGTAGTGGTGGTAGAGCACGATATGGAATTTGTACGTTCTCTTGCAAATCGCGTTACGGTGTTGCATCAAGGCAGTGTGCTAGCAGAAGGTGATATGGATAGTGTGCAAAACAATCAGAAAGTGATTGAAGTCTACCTTGGTGAATAATCACTTATCGAATTATTCAAGTGCTGAAAATTGAAATATTATGCTATCAATAAATAATCTGGATCAATTCTATAAGGAAAGCCATACTTTATGGGATATCGATTTTGAAATCGAAAAAGGGTCCTGCATGTGCCTGATGGGAAGAAATGGAGTAGGTAAAACGACTTTGCTTAAATGCATAATGGGCTTGGAGTCTATTGCCAATGGGAAGATCAATATAAATGGTGTTGAATTTGCATCTAAACCTGCTGAGCAACGAGCTCGACACAGGATCGGTTACGTACCACAAGGTAGAGAAATATTTTCTCAGTTAACGGTTGAGGAAAATCTGATTACTGGAATTGCCTCTAGTGGGAAAAAACTTCCCGCGTTAATATATGAGTTATTTCCAGTTTTAAAGGAAATGCTAAATCGAAGAGGTGGAGACCTTTCAGGAGGTCAACAACAGCAATTAGCGATTGGTCGGGCGTTAGCGATAGAGCCTGAACTGTTAATACTGGACGAACCTACTGAAGGCATTCAACCAAATGTAGTTTCCGAAATCGGAGACATTATTAACAAGTTAAATAAAGAGCTAGGTCTGACAGTGCTTTTAGTCGAGCAAAAGCTAGCTTTTGCAAAAAAAGTCGCTAGCAATTTCAGTATTATGGAAAAAGGTTCGATGGTCGCGACAGGCGAAATGAGTGAGCTTGGTGATGATTTAGTGGACAGGTATTTAAAAGTTTAGTTTTTATTACAGGAGCAGTTATAGAGATGAAAATAAAATCGTGTGTATTAGCAGTCATTTCTGCAATGACTATATCGATTCCAACTATTGTGTCTGCGCATCCAGGTCATGGTGCAGGTTCTATCTCAAATTTTCTTCATCAGATTATTTATCATGTTAATGAAAATTTATTGTTGTTGCTTGTTGTTTTGTTCATTGGCTTAGGTTTACGGTTGGTAAATAACAAATAAAAATAAGCCAATGCATGCAACCGCTGAGAAGTTTGTGACCTCTGACCCAGTATTTAGTTGGGAAGCACGGTTGCAATTGGGATTGACCTACAAAAACAGAAAGTCAGTATTAAGTAAAAGGCGTCATGATGGCCCACTTACTTTACAAAGACCTTTCTACCCTGAAGAGGATGGCACGTGTCACTTATATATTTTGCACCCACCTGGAGGGATAGTAGGTGGTGATAGTTTAAATATCGAACTAACTTGTAATGAAAAAACATCCACTTTAGTAACTACACCTGGAGCAAGTAAGTTTTATCAGTCAAATGGTTTTACAGCATGGCAGAATAACAGCTTAATAGTTAAAGAAGATGCGTGTTTGGAATGGTTGCCGCAGGAAACAATTCTTTTCGATAGCGCTAGAGTGGATTCCACCACTAAGATTGAATTAAATAAACGTGCATCCTTTATGGGTTGGGAAATTGTGAGTTTTGGCCGGCCGGTTTGCAAAGAAGAATTTACAACAGGATTGTTTAAGCAAAGTTTTGAAATTTGGCAAGAAGGCGAGCCATTGCTGATTGATAAAGTAACGATTCAGGATCGAGCAGAAGTATTTACCAGTTTATGGGGGCTGCAATCTAAACCCGTTATGGGGTTGATGACTGTAGTCAATCAAGATCCAGCTTCTTTGCTCGAGGCAAAGAACATCATTCAAAATATGATTGGTGATGTGAGTCGATTAAGCGTCACGTTAATGGGCTCGGTTTTGGTATGTAGATGTTTAGACAGTAATTCAATGGCGATACGCGATACTTTTATCGATATTTGGAAAGCAATACGTCTCGAATCCATTAATAAACCGCCTTGTGAGCCAAGAATATGGGCTACATAGTTGAAATAGTTTTTTAATATAAAAATAAAGGAAGTCTGATGGAACTTACTCCTCGCGAGAAAGATAAGCTTTTACTTTTTACTGCAGGGTTGCTTGCAGAGAGAAGGAAAGCAAAAGGCATTAAGCTGAATTATCCAGAGGCTATTGCATATATATCTGCAGCTATTTTAGAGAGTGCTCGTGAAGGTAAAACCGTAGCAGAATGTATGGAATATGGGCGTACCTTATTAACTACAGAAGATGTGATGGAAGGTATCGCTGAAATGGTCGACGAAGTTCAAGTAGAAGCGACTTTCCCGGATGGCACAAAACTTGTGACCGTGCACAATCCAATCATTTAGACTTCTTGTTAAAGCCATTATTAACTCGATTTAATAACGAATATATATTTGAGAAATAATCATGAAACCTGGTGAATTAATTGCAGAAAACGGTGAATTAGAAATCAACATCGGTAAAGAAGTGACTCGATTGACCATCGCGAACGCTGGCGACCGACCGATTCAAGTGGGCTCACATTATCATTTTTATGAGACCAATTCAGCGTTAGAGTTTGATCGTGAAAAATCTAAAGGCAAACGTCTAGATATTCCAGCAGGTACAGCCGTTCGATTCGAGCCTGGACAAAAGCGTGATGTAAATTTAATTGATCTAGGTGGTAAGAGGGCTGTATATGGATTTAATGCAAAAATTATGGGTGCATTAGATCAATAAGTTAACCTATAACACTTGGTCTAAAATTGAGAACATAAGTTACAAAGCAGTTATATAACGAAAAGAGAAGAATCAGCATGGCAAAGATATCAAGACAAGCTTACGCAGAAATGTATGGCCCCACT
>CAZVPJ010000026.1:0-14665 GCA_964629035.1 uncultured Thiotrichales bacterium
GTCTGATTTTCTGGGATATTTGAAGGGTACGAAATTAAGCCATGAAATTTGTAGCAGGAAAAATTGTGCTAGAAATCTTTATAAGAAAAAATGGAATTAGATTATGGAAGTGAGTGATAAAAAAATTCAACTACATGGATTTAATAATCTAACCAAAACACTAAGTTTTAATTTTTATGATATTTGCTACGCGCGTACTCCGGAGCATCAGCAAGAGTATTTAGAATATGTAGATGAAGAATATAATGCGGCGCGTTTAGAGGCTGTATTACGAGAGGTTACTAAACAAATTGGTGCTAATGTTCTGAACATGTCTACGTATGATTATGAGCCGAGAGGGGCGAGTGTAACCTGCTTGATATCTGAAGAGCCGGATTTAGCGGAAGCAATTTTTTCAAAAGAAAACACATCGTTTGAACAAGTGCCTAGTAACACTAATCATTCTGATGCATCTCGGTCTGTCGTGGGGCATTTAGATAAAAGTCATGTTACGGCACATACCTATCCTGAATATCATCCTGACAATGGCATCAGCACATTTCGGGTAGACATAGATGTATCGACCTGTGGGAGAGTTTCGCCATTAAAGGCTTTGGACTATCTAATCGATAGTTTTAATGAAGATATTGTAATTCTAGACTATCGGGTGCGCGGTTTTACCAGGGATATTGAAGGTTTAAAGCACTATATCGATCATGACATTACTTCTATCCAAGATTTTCTGTCTGATAAAACTAAAAAGCAATATCAGATGATTGATATGAATGTTGGGCAAGAAAATATTTTTCATACCAAAATGCTGTTAAATGACTTTAAACTAGATGGTTATTTATTTGGTAAGGGGCTGGATGCGCTGAATAATGTCGAACAACAAAAAATTGAAGAAAGTTTGAAAAATGAAATGAGTGAAATTTTTTACGGAATCAATTCTCTCGATTAAACCAGTAAGTTAAAAATCAGTAAAATTAAACCCAATAAGAAGTTTTCGTCATTATTTTTGATACTGCAGTCATTAATACTTTAGCCGATTGAGGTAGCTCATTTGCTCCAGCTGCTTGTGCATTTTTGTCATGCATGGCCTCATCTTCACGCATTTTTAGTAACACTTCACGGCTCTTTATATCTTCTTCAGGTAAACGCGACAGGTGTTTGTCAATATGCTTAACCACTTGTTGTTCTGTTTCAGAAACAAAACCCAATGACCATTTTTCTCCCAATGCTCCAACTGCTGCACCCATGGCATAAGAGCCCATATACCAGGCAGGTGTGAATACACTAGGTCGATCTTGGAGTTCACTGAGTCGTTTTTCACACCAGCTTAGGTGTGCTTCTTCTTCTTGTGCAGACTGGTTGAATTTTTGCTTAATTATTTCGTCTTTAGCCATTAGCATATGGCCATGATATAGGCCTTGTGCTGCAATTTCGCCCGCATGATTTACGCGCATTAAGCGTGCAGATTGTTTTTTTTCTTCCTCGTTAAGCTCATATTTGCTTTTAACGTTATCAGCAGGTGAGTTTGAGTGTTTTGCATTTGGTTTGGCAAACAATGTGCGTAAACCTTTATCAATATGAGAAAGGAAATGGTCAGTGGAATTAAAGTTTCGCATGGTCAGATTATAACACTTGTTGTGCGAGTAAAGTGATGGGATGACATATCTGTACATGGATATTTTCACTTTTTAACCGTGCCTGAAAATGTAATGCACAACCTATATTGCTGCTTACAAGAAAACGTGCGGATGAGTTTTTTATATCATTAATTTTGTTATCAATTAACTGGTCTGCAAGTGTTTCATGGGTAACGGTATTCATGCCACCGGCTCCACAACAAACGTGTGAATCTTTGAAATGTAGAATTTCAATACCAGGAATATATTTCAATAAGCGCTCAACTGTGCACGGTTCGTTTAACGTTGATTGCTGAGAGCATGGTTTATGAAGATATACTTTTTCAGCGAGTGATCTAAAGCTAATTTCATGATTATCAAGCTTTTTTAATACAAGCTCATACAAATCTACATACTTATCAGAGAATTCATTTGCTATCGCTGAGTTTTCAAGTATTCGATAGCGTTCAAGTTGTGCGCCACAGCCAGTGGCTAAGCTCACAACATGATCTACATTGTCTAGTTCAATCGAGTGTAGAAGTTTTTTTCGTAGTGATGCAGCAGTAATGGGATCTCCTGCATGTTGATGTAGCGCCCCACAGCAGTATGTTTGTTTTTGTTCAATAATTTTGCAACCAAGCTTGGATAATATAAGTTTAGATGAATTACATGCTTGGTCGCTAACCAGGTCTGCTGCACATGAGTTCATGACCGCTATTCTTGTCTCTTTATCTGGACCATGAGCATGATTGGTTCTATTAGTTATGTGTTTAAGGTCTATGGGCGGAGAACTTGGTAACAGCTTAACTAAACGAAAACGTTTAAATACATGATGCAGTCTTAATGATCCGAAAACGGCAAGCAAGATCTTTAGAAATTTTCTTATGCGTGTATGGCTTAAGATGAATAATAATAGCGGTTGTTGAAGGTTCTTGTTTTGCTTGTGTGTAATTGCACGGCCCGCATCTATAATTTTCTCATAATCAATATTTGCTGGGCAGGCGCGTTCACAACTCATGCATGTAAGGCATTGGTCTAGGTGTGTGCTAATGGAGTCACTTGCCTCTAACTTTCCTTCGTACAATGCACGCACTATTGCGATACGGCCTCGAGGTGATTCGGTTTCTGTTTTCGCAATGGAGTACGTTGGGCAGTATGGTAAACATAATCCGCACATTACACATTCATCAGCTGCAGCAATAACACTGTGCATATTTTCATGGTGTGTGGATTTGGCCAGTGTCATTGGGCTAGGTACTTAATTTACCAAGTATGGGTGAGATATGAATAGGAAAGGATCATTTGCTAATATTATGGCTGTTATGAATGTGTAATCACCATGTAAATCTACAAGGTTACTTCAGAAGGGTAAATTGAAAAGGTATAAAAGATGACTTTTTATAAACACCACTTATTTATGTGTGTAAATGAGCGTGAAGACAAGGCCTGTTGCCAAGACCATGGGGCAACAGAATTAAGAACCTACGCCAAAACCAAGACGAAAGAATTGGGGATTGCGGGCCAGGGTGGGGTCAGAGTAAATCAAGCAGGATGCTTAGACCGATGCGATGAAGGGCCCGTGGCTGTGGTATATCCTGAAGGGGTCTGGTACCGGTATGCCAATGAAGAAGATTTAGATGAAATTATCACTAAGCATTTGATTCGGGGTGAAATTGTTGAAAGGTTGAGGATTTGATTTTCATCATGATAAGCGCATCTAGGAACCTTTTAATAAAAATTAGCCGCATTTAACTACAATATTAGTTGACATTAATAGAATTATATTAGAACATACAAATATTCTGATAGTTTATACACATTCAGAACTCCTCCATCTACTTTTAGTAGAAACAGTATTTAAGCGCGAAACGCAAGTTTTCGCGCTTTTTTTTGTCTAAAGATTATGATTGCATAGGGTCTTTTGGATTTTAGGCTTACCTACAGCCAAGCAGCCTATAGCCAAATAGTTAGTCTAGAAGCCTCGATTTCCTTGTAACAGAGGGCGTAGTTCGATATTATTTCGCGCCTTTCCAGGGACATAAATCCCTTGATGAAACAAGTTTATTCATGTTCCTAGTATATTTATGTTCTTAGAGCGAATAGGTTTGTGGAAGAAACTGATTACTAAATAAACGCAAACAATAGATTCAAAAAGAATCATAGAAGAAAGAATATTGAAATGTTAACTACCAGTACCGTAAGCACCAAGCCAGCAGAAGTAGAAAGAGACTGGTTTCTAGTAGATGCTACCGATAAGACCCTGGGCCGTTTAGCCAGCGAAATTGCTAGACGGTTGAAAGGTAAACATAAGCCTACTTATACCCCTCATGTGGATACGGGTGACTGTATCGTGGTGATTAATGCAGAAAAATTGCATGTAACCGGCAACAAGCTGGCCGGTAAGATGTACCACAAGCATACTGGCTATGTAGGTAATCTTAAGTCAGTACCTTTGGGTGAAATGATGGATAAGCATCCTACGCGAGTTCTTGAAACAGCGGTTAAAGGCATGCTGCCAAAAAATCCTCTAGGTCGAGCAATGTTTAGAAAATTAAAAGTATACGCAGGCCCAGAACACAATCACGCTGCACAACAGCCACAAGTATTGGATATATAGGTTACAAAAATGGCATTAGATCAATTTTATGGTACCGGAAGAAGAAAGAGCTCAACGGCGCGTGTTTACATGAAGCCTGGTTCTGGGGCCATCACGATAAATATGCGAGCTGATGATGTGTATTTTGGACGCAAGACATCACGTATGATCATCCGCCAACCTTTCGAGGTTACTGAAACATTAGATACTTTTGATCTGAACATAATGGTTAAAGGTGGTGGTCCAAATGGACAAGCTGGCGCAATTCGTCTTGGTATTGCACGTGCTTTGCTGAAGTATAATGAAGAACTTCGTTCACCATTACGCAAAAGTGGATTTCTCACGCGTGATGCACGTGAAGTTGAACGCAAAAAAGTTGGTTTACGTAAAGCGCGCAAGAAAGAGCAGTATTCTAAGCGTTAAGCCAAGCAATATTTGCTTCATGCTTAAGGTATTTAAGCAAGTTAAGCTTTATAAAAAAATGCCCACTCTTAGTGGGCATTTTTGTTTTTTGAATGCCAACATTTGTCTATTGGGTTTTATTCGATCTGAAGTGAGTAGATACACATAAAAAGCTTGAGTTTTTGGTAATTAAATTGCCAAAATGTTTAGGCTATGGCATTAGACATTAATACTGGCCAACTGCAAGATTGTGATCAGATTGCTGACTGGATCAATACTGTAGGGCATGGACATATCGAGTACTTGTTAGATTCGCTTGTTCCAGATCTATTCGCGTTACGACATCTAGCGCTGGTGTTGGCAGAAGATCCTGATTATTCATTTAAAAATGTCGATTTAGCCAGAATCGAAAGTGATATTGTTGGCTTGGTATTTTCCTACCCTTCTGCATCAAATAGACTAACTTCTGAAATGGAAAATATTCTTAGTAAAGACCGCATTCAATGGATGAGATATTTTTCAGATCATCAAGTTAGCGAAAGCTGGTATATCAATACACTTGGTGTATCCGAGAAGTTTAGAAGACAAGGTCTAGCTAAGACTTTGCTAAAACATGCGTCCAAAAGAGCATCCGAAAATAATATGCACTGTTTAAGTTTGCATGTGTACGAAAATAACAAAGCTGCTATCAATCTATACCAGTCTTGTGGGTTTGCTATAGTGGAGAAAATAGATTTAACTGGGCATATGTTTTTTACATCGAGAGACCTATCTGCAAATTATTTGATGAAGTGTGATCTTTCTGAACTAAAAATCTGATGCATAATCGTTACATTATAAAGTAACTCTTTAACATAGAAATTATATGTCAATATCATTGCTAATCATTTTTACGGTAATCACCATTGTTGTTGGGGTGCTAATCGCATTAGATCACAAAAAAATTCTTATCATTAAGAAGAAAAGCCACAAAACACTATTGTATATAGTTCTTGTCTTCACAATCTTATTGGCCTGTGTTCCTTTGTTTGGCAAGCCACTTTTAAAAATGATAAATGCGTATCAAGATGGCGTCCTAATGGAATCAGAAGAGCAATGCAAAGGCGAGAATGCACCTTTTTGGTGTTCTTTCTAGTCGATGAATATCTTTAAAACGCACATTTTTGCAGTGATATGGATGTTATGTATGTTCCAGCCCATCATTGCTTTTTCACAAGTTTATGGTGATGGACCTTGGGAAGCGATCGGTTTGGGAAATATGCCATGTGATGAGTTTACTGTAAGAGTTGAAGAAGAAAGTTACAGAGAGTTGGGTGCTATATGGCTTTCAGGATTTATGTCTGGTGTTAATTTCACCTCTGATGACATTTATGACATCACGTGGGGAGAAGATTTGTATGTCTTAACAGACCTGCTGATAAGGCGTTGTTCAGAAAACCCTAAAGAACTCTTGTCCGACATCGCTACCGATATGGTCTATAAACGTTATCAGGATAAAAATTTCACATCAACGAATGATATTGAGGTGAAGTAATTAGCTAAAATATGATTAATCAGGTAGATATTGTTTAAATATTCTTTCTAAATTACCACCCATAACCTTTCTGATCTGTTGAGTGCTCAATTCAGCATGGATAAGTGCTTGTGTTAGTTGTTTTATATCAGAAGAAGTAAAGGGCACTGAAACATTTCCATCAAAGTCAGAACCCAAGCCAACATAGTCGAAGCCTACTAAATCACCCACATAGCGTATTGAAGCAACTATGCCGGGGATGCCACGGTTGCAGGTTGCCGTTGGCCAAAATCCAATACCTATTAGACCTTTTGTTGCTGCAACTTGCTTGATTTGTTTGTCTGTAAGATTCCTGTTTGATGCAGAAGCACAGACAGCCTGTATGCCGGTATGTGTTACGAGTAGGGGACGTTTGCTAAGACTAAATATATCTTCAGCTAATTTTGGTGAGGCGTGTGATAAATCGATAAACATTTTCAATTCATGCATACGTTTTAGGACCTGTTTCCCAAATTTAGTAATGCCGCCTTGTTTTGTTCCGTGTGCAGAACCTCCTAAAGTATTATCAAAAAAATGTGTGAAACCAATTATTCTGTAGCCTAGCTCATATAATCGATCGATGTTTTCAAGTTGCCCATTCAGCGCGTGCGCACCTTCCAAACTAAGGATTCCAGCAGTAATACTTGAATTACTTTTTCGTAGCTGAAGATAATGATTGAAGTCTTGTTGGTTGCTAATTAAATGGAAATTATTTTCAGGATTATTCGCTATTACGGTTAATTTAGAAGCTTGGTAGTGGGCACGCTCAAATAGGTTAAACCAAGATCTAGCAGGCCATAATTGTGCAATCGCCAGTAGGGTAATGTTGTCACTGTCATCCCGGTTGGAGATTAGGTTGAGATTTTTAGGGGTTTTGGTGACTACCGAGAATACTTGTAAGGCAACATTGCCTTCGATTAAGCGTGGTATGTCAACATGTCCGTATGATGATTTTTTGGCAAGGTTGCGATTCCATAACAATGAATCACTGTGCATATCTGCAATAAATAATGATTCATGCAATTGATCTGCTTGATGAGAAATATCTGTATATTGGCTAGGAATTGTGAGATTTCTGGATTTTTCCAGATAAGAGGGTAGCCAGGAAAACATCAAAACCAAAGTGATTACGATGGTTACAATAAGCGCTAATAAGAGTCTGTGTTTAGTGCTCATAAGGAAACGTTATCTGTAATGTGACTGTTTTATAACGGGTAAAGAAATTATAATTTCAATCGAAATGCCGAAACCATTCGGGGCTTGTTGAGTCTAAAATCTAGTTATCAGTTTAAATATTATGACGATGCTGTTAAGACATAAACATATTCAAGTAATGTTCTGGGTATTTGCAAGTATCGTTTTAATTTTATCTATCCTGCCAGGCTCAGTGACGATTCGTCATTCGATTCAACACCTTGATAAACTTGGTCACTTTGCAGCATTTTTTTTATTGTCTATTTTACTGCTTTTTTCTTATAAGCTAACTCGGCCATTGGTGACTACCGCCTTGTTAATGGCTGTATTTGGATTTTCGATAGAATTGCTCCACCTGTATGTGCCGCGAAGGTTTTTTAGCATGTACGATTTTGCAGCTGATTTATTGGGGGTGGCCGTCGCATTAATGATCTATCAGATATTTTGTAAGCAATTCAGTTCCAACTAACACCAGTCGTTTACAGAACCTCTATAGAGCCTCTACATTGATAACGTCGCCAGGTTGCACGTTTTTGAGGGCTGTTAAGTCATAATCAGTATCGGCCCAGATATTAGTGCGTGCAGCAAGCCGAATTTCATTCGCGCGTGAAATGGGGGTGGGGCCAAAACCAATGGCAATACAATTACCTTCTACCCAAAAAGCGAGTTCGCCCAATCGAACAACATCTTGAGCATCATCTTCCAGGTTTAAGTTGGATAAAGGGGTAGAAAAATATACTTCATCACCCCAAGTTTGTGCGCTTGATTGAAACGGTAGCGCTGAGTAAACAGTGTCTGCTGTATGAGTGTTGCGTAACGTTACTATTATTTTATGGTCATTGATGGAGATTTGTAGCTTCTGAGTCATGAAAGTGGTGATGTCGCAATGATAATTAAGTCGATAACTAGTTTGGCTGCAAGGACAAAGCTACGCTTTCATTTCATCTAGCACTTGTTGAGCACTATTTAAAACAAATAAGCTATCAACACCAACAGTCAGTAGGGTGAAGCCTTTTTCTTTATACGGAATAACGGATTCAGTATTTACACCGAAATAACCTAATTGTACATCTGCTTGCTTGCACGCAGCTTCTACCTTGTTGATCGCTGCTAGCACATTTGGATGCGAAATCTCGCCAGTATGGCCAAGGTTTGCTGATAAATCATAGGGTCCGATTAATATGGCGTCGACATCTTTGACGGCGACAATTTCCTCAATATTATCGATGGCATCTCTTGTTTCAGCTTGTATCACTACACAGGTTTCGTGGTCCGCTTTTGCTAAATAGTCTGAAAACGATATGCCGTATTCGTGTGCGCGTGCTAAACCAACGCCTCGATTACCTTGAGTGGGGTATTTGGCGGCATCGACTGCAGCTTGTGCTTCTTTTGCAGAATTGACTTGTGGAACAATGATGCCTGTTGCACCGATATCTAAAGCTTGTTTGATATAAACGAGATCATTACTCGGTACGCGTATCAAGCACGGGCAATTATCTCCCGCGGCTTGAAGCATTCTTTGCATCTCAAGTACTCCAAACGGTCCATGTTCGCCATCAATAAAAAGCCAATCAAAATTGAGCTTTGATAAAAGCTCTACAATTTCTGGGCTTGGAAAAGATACAAGTGTACCTAAAAGACATTCACCTGCATTGAGGCGATCACGAAAAGACTTCAATGATAGTTATTCCTCTACAAAAATGGTTATAGTTTGAGAAGTCATGGCAGGATCATGCGGAACATGTGAAAAATCAGCAAATAATAGCTGCAATGTATGGGGTCCAGGAGCAAGTTCAACTAAAGCTTCAGTCTGTCCTGCTCCAAAGTGTTTATGTTGGGCATCCGCTGGAACTGGTTTATCAAGATCAGGCAACTGTTCTATATCAATTAAAAGATGATGGTGCCCGGTGTTCTCAAGCTCAACACCTGCTGGAGCCACTCCCATACCACGTAAGCCAAATTTCACCAGCACCGGGCTGCGAACCACTTCTCCGTCAGCGGGACTAATAATATAGACATACTTTTCTGGTGTAGTGGGTGTATCTACCGGCTTGATAGATTCTGCTTGTGCGGAAGTTAAAAACACACTGTAAATTAAGGCTAATAGTGGCATTAATCTAATATTCATAGCGTTCTCCTAAAAAATCGATTCTCAATAGCTTTATGTATTCTATCGCAGAACGGTTTGTTGCTAAATGATTATGAGCAAGAGCATTTGTGTCGGCTGCGTGTTTGGCCATGACTCTATCTTTGGCTAAACTCTGGGTTAATCTCTTAGTCAATACAAGATACGATTTAGACTAACAACAGACGAATACAGTTCTGTTATTTGCGAGTAAATTTTATAACTTAAGAAGTTTTTGCACCCGCATCCGTGCCAAGAATCAACACATCAGCAGGCCGGATGGCAAAGATGCCCACCGTGACCACGCCAGCAAAGTGATTCAACTGCTTTTCCATTTCAACAGGGTTTAAGATTTCTAGATTATGGACATCTAGAATGAGATTACCGTTATCTGTTTTAAAGTCTTCTCGTAACTCAGGAGCACCACCTAGTTTCACTAATTGTCGGGCAACGTAACTGCGTGCCATGGGAATGACTTCGATCGGTAATGGAAAGTTGCCTAAAACATCAACTAATTTGGAGTCATCAGCAATGCATATAAATTTTTCACTGATCGCTGCAACTATTTTTTCTCGCGTGTGTGCACCTCCACCGCCTTTGATTAAATGTTTATGTATTGTGGTCTCATCTGCGCCATCTACATAGATGGGTAGCGATGAAATACTGTTTGAATCTAAAACGGGTATGCCATGTTGTTTTAATCGCTCAGAAGACGCTACAGAGCTTGCTACAGCACCTTCCAATTTACCCTTAAGCTTTGCAAGACCATCAATAAAGTAATTTGCGGTAGATCCTGTTCCAACACCCACGACATCGTTCTGTTCAATGTAATCAAGTGCGGCTTCAGCAGCAATTTGTTTCTTTTTTTCTGAAGACATGTATGTATAGGAGTAGTTTTATTGAATAATACCCACAGTTATTACTAAAAGCATCGTATATTTAGCAAATTAAAGCGATTCATATGAAGTAATGTTATGAGTTTTGGCACGCTAAGAGTTAAATAAGTGAAACATGAAAGTAAATGATAATCTGATACAGAAAATAGAGAATTCTAAGGTCTATGATGTGGCGATTGAGTCACCATTAGATTTCGCAAAGGTGGTTTCTGCGCGCCAGGAAAATAAAATATTTCTTAAGCGAGAAGACAAACAGAGTGTATTTTCATTCAAGTTGCGTGGTGCTTATAACAAAATTGCCCATCTTTCCGAAACCGAGCGCAATCAAGGTGTCATTGCGGCTTCTGCAGGAAATCATGCTCAAGGGGTTGCTTTAGCTGCAAATAAGCTGGGCATTCCCGCAACCATCGTTATGCCAACCACAACTCCAAGTATCAAAGTTGAATCAGTTACACGCTTGGGGGGTAACGCCGTTTTGTTTGGCGACACGTACGATGAAGCGCATCAGCATTCTTTGCAATTAGCAGAACAGCATAATCTTAGTTATGTCCACCCATACGATGATGAAGATGTCATTGCCGGGCAAGGTACGGTTGCAATGGAAATACTCAAACAACATCCAGAACCTATCGATGCTGTTTTCATTGCCATTGGTGGTGGTGGATTGGTGGCAGGTATGGCGGCGTATATCAAACATTACCGGCCAGAAATCAAGATTATTGGCGTTGAGCCACAAGATGCACCCACCATGCATGCGGCGCTAAAAGCTAATGAGAGAGTAGATTTAGGTCAAGTAGGCATCTTTGCTGACGGAGTAGCGGTACGAAAAATTGGTGAAAAAACCTTTCAGATAGCAAAAGATCTTATTGATGAGGTGTTACTGGTGAGCACAGATGAAATCTGTGCAGCGATAAAAGATATATTCGATGAATCACGGTCCTTGGTTGAGCCCGCCGGCGCATTATCACTCGCAGGTATCAAGCAATATATCGCCAGAGGGCATGACACCGAAAATGCCATTAGAAAAACTCAATCTGCAGATAAGATTACAGGACAAACGCTAATAGGTATTAATTGTGGTGCAAATGTAAACTTTGATCGTTTACGGCATATTGCTGAACGTGCAGAACTAGGTGAACGGCGAGAATGTTTGTTTGCGGTGACAATACCTGAACAGCCAGGTAGTTTTCTGAAATTTTGTCGAATCTTGAGCGTACGCGGTATAACTGAGTTTAATTACCGTTATGCAGATAATCGTGCTGCGCATATTTTTGTTGGTGTGAAAGTTGAGAATGCCGATATAGAAAAGCAGTCATTGTTACAAGCTATGAATAGCGATGGTTACACTGCCCTTGATATTTCAGATAACGAGATGGCCATTTTGCACTTGCGTCATATGGTGGGTGGACACTGTTCAGAGATCCAAGATGAAATATTATTTAGATTTGAATTTCCAGAGCGACCAGGAGCGCTGTTGAAGTTTTTAGAAACGGTTGGAGAAGATTGGAACATAAGCTTATTCCATTACCGTAATCATGGAGCAGCATACGGTCGTGTATTAGTTGGGATACAAGTGCCCAGCGAACAACGCACTAGTTTTGATGTTTTTTTAGAAAAGCTTGGGTACCGATATTGGGAAGAGACTCATAATCCAGTGTATAAGCTGTTTTTAGGGTAAGGGCTTATATTTACTCAAAGCACTATAAATACAGCCATTTTGATGGATCTTTTTGTCGTCTATAGTTAGCTATCAAGCATAAAATAGGCAGGCATAAAAAAAGGGCTCTTAAATAAGAGCCCTTTTTCGATTTGGATGTGTGATCCAATTCTATTTACGCTTAACCTTACGCTTTGTTTTGCGTTTAGCGGTCTTACGCTTAGTTTTACGCTTCGTAGTCTTGCGTTTAGCAGTCTTACGCTTTGTTTTGCGCTTAGCGGTCTTACGCTTAGCTGTTTTGCGCTTTGTTTTGCGCTTCGCAGTTTTGCGTTTAGTCTTCCGCTTGGTCTTACGTTTTGCTGTTTTGCGTTTTGTTTTACGCTTCGCAGTTTTACGTTTTGCTGTTTTACGCTTGGTCTTGCGTTTTGCAGTTTTACGCTTCGCAGTTTTGCGCTTCGTAGTCTTGCGTTTCGCAGTCTTGCGTTTTGCAGTTGATTTACGTTTCGTAGCCTTACGCTTAGTCGCTTTACGTTTTGTAGCGCGACGTTTAGTGGTAGATTTACGTTTGATGGCCATCAATACTCCCTCCAAACAATTATATGTGAGTTGTAAACGCGCCAAAGTATATATATTTAATCTACAAATACTAGTATTTTTGTAGTGTATTTATAACTTTCTATCGTTAATGTTTTTTTGTTTGTTGTATTTTTTTATTTTAAAAGTTAACAAACGTTGTTTTAATTTTTAAAAAAAGTGTGATGATATTCGGCATAAAGTCGTTAAAACACCAGTTTATTTAACATAACAACAAGTTTTTCGCTTATTTTAATGAAATTACACTGTATTTTCATATTACATGCACAGTGTTTTGTTATAAATAAAACGTTAATTAAAGTAGAAAAGTGTTGTGAAATTTTTTTAAAAAAATTAAAAAAAAATAAAAAAAACAGTAAATATTTTTATAAAAACGTACTTAATTTACTAAAAAGTTAAAAATTACATGATTTTTTTTATAAATTTTCATAAATATTCACTCTAAAGTAAGAATAAAGTCCCAATGTTTTTGGCTAACCGGCATGATTGAGAGGCGATTACCTCGTTTTAGTAACTGCATTTCTGATAATTTTTTATGTTCTCTTAACTCAGCTAGAGTAATAGTACGTTTTAATTTTCTTTTATAGCGGACATCAACCATAAACCAGCGCGGGTTCTCTGGGTCACTTTTAGCATCGTAATGTTTGTCTTTTTTATCAAAAGCAGTGTGATCGACATAGCCTTCACGTGCGATGGTCATCAGGCCAACGATGCCAATTTCATCGCAATTGGAATGATACATAAAGGCTAAATCACCTTTCTTCATTTCCTTGTTCATCATGTTGCGTGCTTGATAATTGCGAACACCATCCCAAGGTTCAACCTTAACTTTTTTTAAATCATCAATACCAAATTCACTTGGTTCGCTTTTCATTAACCAATATTGCATAGCAAGGGTTCCTCAAGACTTAGTTTAGATTGGGGCTGAAGTATAATAAATGCGGGTACCCCACGAATACCGTGGCAGCCGTTGTCCTTGAACCAAAGGTTCAAGTGGGAGCACCGAAAAATGAATTAGGCTCTCCGAAGAACGGATATGCACATCAACATCTAAACAGCATTGCCCCCGGGGGATATAAATAGGCTCAAGGGAAATACCAGGAAGCACACCTGTACCGCAGCGGTACCCGACGAGTAAACTGTAGCAGAAAAATAGAAACTTGCGGATGAATTATCTAGCAAGAAGATCGACATTAATCATTTTCAGACTCAAGGTACCTGGTGATGTGCATTTGGAAGTCTGCTTGGGGGTAGATAGGTTTGGTTTGCAAATAGCCACCAGAAAAATAAAACGTAAGCAGTACTCAGTAGTATGAATACCAGGATTGCGCACTGGAAATGTGTAATGGAGCGTAACCTGAGGCTTGTATAGATATCTTAATGATATGTGTCGTGCCAGGCTGGTCTACCTTGTGAAGGATACGGCCTGTAAATGACTTAGCATGTGACTTATATCTGGCTATATCGCCTATATATAAGAATATGTTTATAGCTCGAGCTGTTGTGTGTTCTTCAGGGCAACATCAATACGGTCTTGTAGGCTGCGGACGCGATTAAAGAATGACTTGCTATGCTTTTCGTGATCCGTTTTCTGATGTAAAAACTCATGAGAAATGTTGAGTGCAGCCATCACGGCTACGCGGTCAGTGCCTATGGCTTTGCCGCTATCACGAATTTCTTGGATTTTAGTATTTAAATAGTGTGCAGAGGCTTGCAATGATTCTTCTTCACCATCCGGGCAAGCAATGCGATATTCTTTATCGAGTATGTTGAGTGTAATCGGGTCGTCCATTATTACTCCCAGTGTTTAAGCAACTACTTCCATTGATTTAAGACGTGTAATCATCGCCTCGACTCTTTTTCGCGCTTGTTCATTTTTATCGATTAATGAAGCGCGTTCAGATGAATATGAGTCTTGTTGCAATTTTAATAGTCTGTTTTCTTTTTTCAGTTCTTCGCAAGTCGTAATTAGCTCGTTTACACGAATTTCTAATCCTTTTAAATCTTGCTCACTGAGCTTTCCGGTGTCTCGCTTATCCATG
>CAZVPJ010000027.1:0-14558 GCA_964629035.1 uncultured Thiotrichales bacterium
CATAGGAGGATCCTGGACCGGTGTCTGAAAATACCGGCTGAGTGGCACTTAATGGGTCATTGATGTCTACAAGTATTTGCCCATGAGGTAAGTTCGGCGCCACACCATTGGATATAGGTCGCAATAACAGATCATTATTCTGCGGATCACATAAATTATTGATCATCGCGCGTGTAACATTAAAGTCACCCGTTTGATTGCCCGTTAATACAAAACGGTTAAATTCATCTGCTTCATCATTTTCATCTGCAAATTCAGCAGGATCCACTGTTGATTCTCCACCGAACCCTTCAGGTTGGTGACAAGCAAAACATTCTGCTTGCAGTATAGGATGAATTTGATCATTAAATACTTGTCGATCAACACCTCTACTAGAAACAATTGCATCACGAACAACATACTGACCGTTTACAAGCTCATAGGGCTCATTCGTATATTGTGCGCCCACGTCAACCCAAGTCGAGATAAGCCATTTTTCATCAGGCGTTAGCATTGATGCATGATCAGTAACTCCTAAAGCAAGTCCACTACTCGCACGTAGTTTAGTGTTATAGATCGTTTCAATTAAATGACTAGTGCGAGAACTATTTCTTGAACTTCCAACGCGTACCAATGCTGAACTCCGTGGGAATGAAACTCGCCCACTCTCACTAACCACAGGGGGAAGTGGCACGCCGTTCTCATCAAGTTTATAAGGACCGACCATCAAATTCGTATAAGAAATCACATGGCCACCCGCACCTGGTAAACCACCTTCTAAACTAAGACCAGCAGAAATTGGATCAGCCAAAAGAGCATTGTTATGACAACTCACACAAGTGTTTGCGCCACGATCTCGATCCCATAATGGTTGAATATGTTCAACATAATCGATACGACCATTTTCAGGAATAGGTGTGACCAAGTTATCTAACGTAAGTCTAAAGTTTGGCTCTATACCATTGGACCAATATTCAGTGAAGTCTGCTGTTATAGGACTTAAACTTGGTGCAACTTGGTTATTTAAACGTGTTCTTGTTTCTGCCATCGTCTCTGCACCCAACGAATTGGCATGACTTCCTGCTGTAGGCGCAACATTAATTGACCCTAATGCACGTCTCGGTGAGTGACAACCATTACATGTACGTGTTTCACCCGGTCGAACCTGTAACCAGTTAGTGTGGGTCTGGAATGCACGACCATCTCTATCTAAGACACTAATCGTAAGCCCAGAGTCTGCAGGCACTTTTGCCAAAATAGAGCCATCAGGTTCAACAGGCACGTAACCGAGCACTTCTTGCATTTCAAAGTTTGTACGGCCAATAGCGCTTCTTGAGATTCCAGGTGGTGTAGGCAATGCGCGTGTTACCCGTGCAAAATATCCAGGTCTATTTAAATAACTAGCGTTATTAGGATCTTTCATGGCTTGCAAGTTAGGCTGGCCACCAATTTTAGGAATATTTTCACCTAAGCCTGGAACCAATACACTATCACCCATAATATCCAAGAAATCGGTGTGATATACCGAGCGAACACCTAAAACTCCCATTCCTTGTCCACCTAAACCATTAGGTTCAGCAGCCATGTTGAGATCAACCGGTTTGTTCGGGAGAATTGATGGGTAGTCACTCAAAGCACGCGGAAATAATGGCACTGGATCTACCAATGCTTTTCCTGGTGTATCCACTTGTACAACACGTGCTACCTGAGAACTAAAATCCAACATCCATAATTGATATTTAGTCGGACCAAAAACTTGTTTTACCGATCCATTAGATGGATGCGTCTCGGTTGGAATACCACCAAAGTTTGCATTCGGTGCAATCGCATACGATACGATAGCGCGATTAGTGCCATCCCATAGCGGCATGGGTGTTGAGTACCGACCACCCGGCGAGAAACTTCCATCAAACGTTACCGCTTGATTATTAAAGTACATATTAACTTGGCCATTACAACCTGCGGGTATTCCTGGTGCAGGCTCACAATTCTCCGAGTAATTTTCGGTATCAATTGAAACGATGCTTCCACCCTCATCCGTTCCTGACAATGGCATCAATGTAGACATAATTCTTCCATTCTTCTGCTCCATCGGATGCAAGAAAGAATTACCCGGACTGAACGCACCATATAAAACAAACAAATCGGTTCCGTCTGGATTTACTGTGAAAATCGGAAAATGATTTTTATTCGCCAAATGATCCCAACGACTAAACATGATTCGACCATCTTTAAGCACAGTAGGATTACGATCATGACTTTGGTTAAATGAAATCTGAGTGATTTCTTGTGTAGTCGGGTCTAACACATGTAATTGAAGTGCTGGCTCTCTCTCATACTCGTCTAATGTTTTATGTCTTTCAATATTCTGTTCTTGCAACATCTCTTGCATACGCTTTTGGCGATTTGAGCTAAATACTATACGACCATCTGGTAGGTATGCAGGATCAACATCATCACCAAATTCAGCAGCAACAGCATCTGTCATTAATGGTGAATAAACTTTTGTAGCAACATCCATTTCCCATAAGCTAAAGGTTTCATCATTTGGTCCACGCATTGAGAACACAACTTTTGTTGCATCAAAATTCGCCGAAGGATCTGACACATCACCTTGGCCTTGTGTATATCCTGAAGTTATATTTACCGGCAAAATGACAGGAATAGATGCGTCCTTGTACATCAAGTCACCACCCGCAGAAAAGGTCACACCATCGGTAGGATCTCCAATAGCATCTAGATTTCTTTCAGCATACACCAGCGCAAAATCACCATTGACCGTTGTGAAACCGTCAGAAGATGTCGATGACCCTGTCTTACAAGCCGGCAATGAAATCACTGCACAACTCATTACAACCATCGCTGCCCAAATATGTGTAAAGTTCCTTCTCATAACCAACTCCGCAAATGTATAAAGGTCCGTCTTTATGTAAAAACTTACGTAGATTCAGTTAGTAACCGCTGAGAAAACGAGGTTACAACTAATCTTACGTTATAGCCCTATCTCCTTGATTTAAAAGGACTATACTTGACTGATTATTCGCTGCTTATAGGAAAGAAACCGTGAGACACGTATCAACGGCTTTAAGAAACAGACAAGCGGTATTAACAATTGCCGTTCAGAATTAGAAGAATTATATTCAGTGTGTTAGGTGTGAAACACATCACACACTATGTTAATTGTAGGTAGTTTTTGATTTTTGCTGTTCTTGCTCCAGTCCCTGTGAATAATATAATTTACCTTGCTGGTCGACGATAACGCCTTCCACCCCATCTAGACTGTCAATCAATTCCAAGCCTTTACTAGCACCCATCACAAATATACTAGTCGATAGAGCATCGGTCGTCGTTGAATCACTTGCAAGGATGGAAGCACTGCGCACTTCACTAGCCGAATATCCTGTTGTTGGATGAATAATATGATGATATTTCTCACCATCTTCGATAAAAAACCGTTCGTAATCTCCTGAAGTAGATAATGCCTCGTCTTGTAACGGCAGCATTACAATCACATCTTTCGTATTTTCGGGGTCACGTATACCCACTAACCACGCGCGTCCATGCCTGTCGCCTAAAAGACGCGTATCTCCACCTGCGGAGACTAATGCATGTTTAATTCCTAAAGCATGCAAATGCTGAATAGAACGATCAACCGCAAAGCCTTTTGCAATGCCTCCTAAATCAATTTTTACACCTTGCTTCAAAAAAGAAACTGTATTTTGATCTTGGTTTAATACTATATTTCTATAATCGATTAATAACTTTGCAGCTGCAATTTCTTCTTTAGTGGGTTTTACTTCATTACGATAATCAAACAAGTGCCCAACACTTGCATAGGTTATATCAAAAGATCCGTTAGTCAGTTGTGAAAACTCTTGTGATGTCTCTATTAAATCAAATAAATCTTTATCTACTTCAACCGGGCCTTCATGTGCATATTTATTAATTTTGGATAACTGACTTTGATCAATATAAGGACTCATTAAACGGTTAACACGATCCATTTCTTCTAATACTTGATCAATACCCTCTTGGCGCACACTTGCATCTTCATGCCAAACCTCGACCCGGATGGTAGTGCCCATAATCGCTGCATCTTCAGTTTGCCATGCTGCATTTAGCTGTAATGAAGTGGCCATTAAAAAGAAAAATAATAGTTGCTGATAAAGCGCAGAGGTTGGATAAAAAATGCAATTCATAACAAGTTTAGAAATATTTACGTTATCGTGAAAAGTAAGTTAGTTTTTTAGACTGTAACAAAGAAATTGGGTTCATATAATAGTTATATTGTACGTATAATATCACTCAGATTTTGAATAATTAACATATACATACTCATATCATCGTAATCTTAGACTTTAGCAAACCACTATGACCGAACCTATTAAACGTGATACCAGCTGCATGGATGATTTTGATCCAAATTCTATGAATGCAGCATTAGCCTTACAACTTATTCTTGAACAAATGAATGCATTGGATTCTGTTGAGAACGTGCCCATACGTGAAGCTTTGAATCGTACTTTGGCAGAAAATATTACCTCTAACATTAATGTTCCAGGGCATACAAATTCAGCCATGGATGGCTATGCCATTATCTCCTCTGATATTCCAAGCGAAGGATTAATGTCATTAAACAACATCGGCACAGCATGGGCCGGCCGCCCCTACCAAGAAAAAGTGAACCCAGGAGAATGTATACGCATAATGACCGGTGCAGCGATGCCTGAAGGTACCGATACCGTCGTTATGCAAGAACATGTGAAAAAAGAAGGTGCCAATATTCATATCGATCAAACAAATCAGCCCGGACAAAACGTACGGCAAGCAGGAGAAGATATTCCTGTTGGTGGTACGGTGCTTACACAAGGCAAACACCTTACGCCTTCTGATATTGGCTTACTTGCATCGGTAGGCATAAGTGAAGTGGAGGTAATTAAAAAGTTACGTGTGGCTTTCTTTTCAACCGGAGATGAGCTGCGGCCCGTGGGCAGCAAACTTGAAGTTGGACAAATTTACGATAGTAACCGTTACACACTTTATGGAATGCTCACACGTCTAGGTGTTGAAATTGTTGATTTAGGTGTAATCGAAGACAAGCAAGAAGCGGTTGAAGCCGCTTTTATAGATGCTGCAGAGAAAGCTAATGTAATTATTACTTCAGGTGGTGTTTCCGTAGGGGATGCAGATTTTGTCAAAGAAACCTTAGAGAAAATTGGCACCGTAAACTTTTGGAAAGTCGCCATGAAACCCGGCCGGCCGCTCGCGTTTGGCAAAATTAAAGACGCTTGGTTTTTCGGTTTACCAGGAAATCCTGTTTCAGTAATGGTTACTTTTTATATGTTTGTCCAACCTGCATTGAAAAAACTTTCTGGTAGCCACTACCATGCACCGCTTATGATTAGCGCGCACTGCAAAACCAAACTAAGAAAACGACCCGGTCGTGTAGAATATCAACGTGGAATATTAACTCAAAATAAAAATGACCCAACACTTTATGAAGTTGTAAAAACGGGTGAACAAGGTTCAGGAATTTTACGGTCTATGTCAGATGCAAACTGTTTTATCATTCTACCCATGGAATCGAGTGAAATTGAGGAAGGAGATAACGTTCAAGTACTTCCATTTGAAGCCATCATCTAATTTCATTTGCATGACACAACAGTCACCCAGGTGTATTTTTTTCTACCCAACGGTGATCAGAAGTGGATTTATCACCGATAGATTCTTTTTTCCAAAATGGCGCTTTAGCTTTTAAATCTTCCATAACAAAACGATTGGCATCATACGCAGCAGCACGATGCTCAGACCACACTGCAACACATACAATAGGATCATTAGGAAACACCTGCCCCACTCTATGCATTAATAATACGTCTAAAATATCAAATCGATTAATAGCCTCTTCAGCAATTTGCTCTAAATGCTTTTGTGTCATTTCAGGGTAATGCTCAAGTGTCATAGCCGTAACCGAGTCACCTTCATTAAAATCACGCATTGTCCCAACAAACAAAGCGGTTGCACCAAACTTACCTGCCTTAAGAACATTGTTTTGATATTGCTGAGCCTCTATCCAAGGATCATACGGCTTATCGAATATTTCTACTTTCATTTTCTAAAACAATCATTACACATTAATTACAAAATACGCTAAATTAAGAAAATAACTAACCATAATATAAGTATATATGAGTAACCAAGAACGTTCTTTCATATCTTTAGATATTGCCGTGTTAACCATATCCGATACCCGTACCGAAGCGGATGATAAATCAGGAAAGATACTATGCGAACGCTTGAAAAAAGCGGGACATAACGTACATGAGAAAAAAATTGTAACAGACGATATCTACCAAGTCCGTGCAGCGGTTTCTCACTGGATTGCAGAATTCAAACCGGATGTTGTACTTACCACAGGCGGCACAGGGGTTACCGGTCGAGATGGCACACCAGAAGCTATCCTCCCTCTCTTAGATAAAGAAATCACCGGATTTGGTGAAATGTTCCGTGTACTGTCATTTGAAACCATTAAAACGTCTACACTGCAATCAAGAGCGTTTGCCGGTGTAGCAAATCGTACCTATATATTTTGCTTGCCCGGTTCAGCAGGTGCTTGTGCAGAAGCATGGGACAACTTGATCTCCCACCAGTTGGACTACCGTAGTCAACCTTGTAATCTTGTAGAGCTAATGCCTAGATTAAAAGAATAATTTTTTAGCATTCTTATTCCTATTGGAAACTTAATGGTTTATGGCATTTTCAATTAGCACTTCCATTTCATTAAATTCTTGCATGCCACGAATGACTTTATTGTTAATAAAAAATGTAGGCGTAACTGAAACATCATGATTAAATATCGCTTCTTCTTTAGCATTCTTGACACTTAGTGTGCGTTGGGGATCGTTTAAACAGCTAGAAAAAGGTTCAGCATCTATACCCAGTGTTAGCGCAATATTAATAATTGCAGCATTGATATCGTCTGATTTAGACCAATTCTCAACTGAATTATATAACGCATTATGTAACGCATACTGATATGTTGAATTGGTGCATTGTACTGCTACAGCACCATGCGTTGCTGCAGTGTCAATAGGATATTCATGATATATGTAATGAACCTTACCCGTTTCGACGTAAAACGACTCGATTAAAGGTAATACCTCCCTATGAAAACGAACACAGTAACCGCAAGTATATGAACCATATTCAATAATGGTCACAGGTGCTGCAGGACTACCAAGCCCGATTTCTGCTTGAACGGAACATGAAAAAAATAACATGAAAATTACTTTAATAGAAAACTGTAATTTCATGCGAATTTTCTTAATTTGCTTAAACCATAAGTAGAAATTAGCATCAACCACCTATATATGACATTTCGACTTTAGGAAGCAAAACGGTTTCTGAAGTTCTTAGCTCAGAGTATCGATCTGTTCGTTTTTTCCAAACTGCACTAATAATCTCTGCTAAATACTCGTCATTAGCCCCTTCGCGAAGCAAATGACGTAAATCTTTACCCTGTGTTGCAAACAAACAGGTATATAACTTCCCTTCTGCTGAAATTCTTGCTCGAGTGCAACTTTGACAAAAGGGTTGTGTAACAGAAGAAATGACACCCACTTCCCCACCACCATCTTTGTAGCGCCAACGTTTAGCTACCTCACCTTTGTAGTTAGCATCGACAGGTTCGATCGGTAATGTTTGATTAATTACATTCATAATTTCTTTGGCCGAAAAAACGTCATCTAATTTCCAGTGGTTAGTACTGCCTACATCCATAAATTCTATAAAGCGTAAAATTTTACCACTGTTATGAAAATGCGTGGCCATCGGTAAGATCGCATGTTCATTCACGCCTTTCTTAACAACCATGTTAACTTTAACTGGTGAAAGGCCTACTGAATCTGCCACCTCAATAGCATCTAACACCTTATCCACTTTGAAAGACACATCACTTATACTTTTGAAGGTTGCATCATCTAACGCATCTAAACTTACCGTGATACGCTGTAATCCTGCATCTTTTAGTTGTTGCGCCATCTCTTGATTTAATAACACACCATTAGTGGTCAAACTAATATCTTCAATGCCATCTATATTGGATAACTGCTCTATCAGAACAGGAATATTTTTACGTAATAGAGGTTCACCGCCTGTTAAGCGTATTTTTTTAACACCACAATCAGCAAACACTTTAGAAATTCTTGTTATTTCTTCAAAACTAAGTAAGTCATCTCTACGCAAAAACTCATAGTTTGAATTAAATACATCTTTTGGCATGCAATACGTACAACGGAAATTACAACGATCCGTAACCGATATTCTTAGATCACGAATTGGACGTGATAAAGTATCTGTAATGTGAGTATTTGTATCCATAACGAAGCACTTTTATATGTATTTCTATCTTAACGAATATCAATTTTATAAGTAATATCAAACTATTAGACTGAAGAGATAGAAAGGTGACTAAATCCAAGAGTATTTGGCTAATTTTGGGCCCTGCGATGGCCCTGTTGGTATATTGGTTACTGCCTGACCACTATATTGCCGGTAACGGTGAGACCAATCTGCTCACACATACTGCAAAAGCCACATTAGCGCTATTAGTTTGGATGGCCATTTGGTGGTTAGCCGAAGCGACTCACATTACCGTTACTGCATTGTTGCCTATCGCCTTATTCCCTCTGTTTGATGTGGCCTCCATCAAAGACGCTACTGCCCCATACGCTTCGCATATTATCTTTTTGTTTTTAGGTGGCTTCATTATTGCCATTGCAATACAACGTTGGCATTTAGATAAACGCATTGCACTAGGCATACTCACCCGCATTGGCAATTCTCCTTCACGAATTGTGGGTGGATTTATGTTAGCCACTGCTTTTTTAAGTGCATTTATTTCTAACACGGCTACCACCGCAATGATGTTACCGATTGGGTTAAGTGTGATTGCCTTATTGACTAGCAAAAATACCCACCATAGCGCTTTTGCAACCTGCATTATGCTAAGCATCGCTTATGCTGCAAATATTGGTGGTATTGCAACGGTCATTGGTACTGCGCCCAACCTATTTGTTGCCTCGTTCATAAAAGATGCGATCGATACACCGTTTCAGCAAGATATTGGTTTTTTACAATGGGCAAAAATTGGCACGCCTGTGGCATTAATTTTGCTACCTGTTACCTGGTGGATCTTAACCAAGATTATTTACAAGGTTGATAAGGTTACCTTACATCATTCTTCTACATCGTTAAACGATCAGAAACGTTCATTAGGCAGCATGAGTTATGAAGAAAAATCAGTTTGTCTGATCTTTGTATTCACCATTTCACTATGGCTTAGTCGCACTTTGTTACAAGACATCACTCTAGAAATAAATAATGTTGTTTATAGACCTTTATCCGGTCTTACCGATTCCAGTATCGCTATATTTTCCGCAATCTTATTATTTCTTATACCCGCCAAATCAAACATTTCTAATGAGTCAGAAAAGAATACCTTTATATTAGAATGGAAGGACTTGCGAGACTTACCCTGGGGTATTTTAATTTTATTAGGTGGAGGTTTAAGCCTCGCAGCAGCTGTGCAAGCAAATGGAGTGACTGAATTTATTGGCACCTACGCAACCGCTTTATCTTTCTTGCCACCTTTATTGATATTATTAATAATAATTACTTCAGTGGTCTTTTTAACTGAATTGACCTCTAATACCGCGACTACTGCAACATTAGTTCCTGTGCTTGCTGCGATTGCACCTTCTTTAGATATTCATCCTTATGTGCTAATTATTCCGGCTGCTATCGCTGCCAGTTGTGCATTTATGTTGCCCATTGCAACACCACCCAATGCCATTGTATTTGGCTCGGGCCACATTCGAATGAATGAAATGAGAAAATCTGGTTTTTGGTTAAACTTATTATGTATATTAGCAATTACCAGCCTTACTTATTTTTTGAGTCCTTATTTAATTAGCCAATTAAGCAGCTAACCTTTACTTCACACCATATTTCTCAGATTGTTTATATTTATCTTCTACACCAATTAATTGATTAAATTCTTCAAAGTTCAATAAGTTTTTTTCCATCCCCAAGGTTGTACCCTCTTGGTTCAATTTTGTATAAAAGTCTTGCATGGCTTTCCCTGCTGCATATAACCCTGTAAGTGGATAAAGAATTAATTGAAAACCCAATTTTTCTAATTCATCTTTCCCTAGCACAGGTGTTTTACCACCTTCAATCATATTTGCGACGTTTGGGTGCGGAGACTCTTGCCCTATTCTTTTCAATTGTTCTAAAGATCCTGGAGCCTCGACAAAACTGGCATTCGCACCTAGGTCACGCGCAGCCTTTACTCGTGCAATGGCTTCATCCAAGCCCAATACGGCTTCCGCATCCGTTCTTGCAACGATAAAAAAATCAGCATCTCCACGAGCGTCTACTGCTGCTTGTATTTTGTATAAATAATCCTCTCTATCGATTACTTTTTTATTGCGCATATGCCCACATTTTTTTGGCCATACTTGATCTTCTAGAAAACACCCCTTTGCACCGGCATCTATTAATTGTGTAACCGTGCGATGAACATTCAATGGGTTCCCATATCCTGTATCAGCATCAACAATGATAGGCATAGAAACACTTTTGCAAATCGCACGAGCACGATCCACAACTTCAGTTTGCGTTAACAACCCAAAGTCAGGCTCTCCAATGGTAGCGGCGGCTAACGAATACCCTGATATAAAACCCATTGGAAATCCCACTTGTTCAGCAATTTTTGCGGACAAAGTGTCATATATACCAGGAAAGGCTAAAGCACCCACTTGATTTAAAATGTTTTGAATACTATTGTTTGTCATAATGTAACTCCACTTTTATTAAACCTATGAAAGTAAGCATTGTATTGAACTTAATTATTCACCAAGAATCTAAATCCTAACTAAAGAAACACTTTGTCATTATATATTTTTGCCGTTATAACTAATGAGCGACAAAAACCTTACAAAATTGAACCCGTCACTATATGAGCGCTTCTAATATGAAATTTATCTTACATGTAGCTTCTATAACACTACTATTATTCGCAAGTAGTTTTGCTAACTCATCTGACTGGACTGAAGTCCGCACGCTTGATGGCAGCTTTACAACACTGTCACAACATTTTGAAAAAGATAAATGGACGTTAGTGATGCTATGGACCACTGATTGCGGCATATGTCAGCGTGAGTATCCTGTAATGTCTGCATTTCATGATAAACATAAAGATGATAAAGCCAAGGTAATCGGCGTATCATTAGATGGTTATTCCAACCTTGATTCCATAACTGAACATATTAATGAAATGCCAATGACCTTTGATAATCTAATAGGTGAAATAACGGTAGTAGCTTTTAATTATGAAGCTGCAACAGAAGAATCTTTACGTGGAACACCAACCTTTTTAATGTTTAACCCTGATGGTGAGCTAGTTGGACACAACCCTGGACCTGTCAAACCAGAAGCACTCGAGAAATTTATTTCCAGGAAATAATCCTTACATTAATTTTTATCTAACGCATATTTCGCTAGCACTTCAAATTCTACATACTCAAGTACCGAACTATGCGTAGCTTGCAAATAGATATAGGGTGCTTTATTTTCTTCTAGTGCTTCTATCCATCGTTGCACACATAAACACCATTTATCACCTGGCTTTAAGCCAGGAAACTCTGCATCAGGGTATGGTGTAGTTAAGTCATTACCTTTTGATTTAGAAAATTCTAAGAATTCTTTAGTAACATTCGCACACACCGTGTGCATTCCAACATCATGCTCATCTGTATCGCAACGACCATTACGAAAATATCCTGTTAATAACTCATTACAACAACTTCGCAAGTCTCCACCTAATACATTTTTTTGCATAGCTTATCCTACAATTATAAATTAAATTCTATTAGTTAAAACCGTGTGAAAAATAACTTTTTCTGCTGTGCAATGGCAATACCGCATAAGATTATAAACAAAGCCACAATCGCATTCAGTCCAACTGCCTCATTTAAAAAAATAATACCAATCATCACTGCCCAAACGGGTATTAAATAATTAATCTGTGATAAAAATGACGGGCCCACACGAGCTATTATTGCAAAATAAATAATAGTAGCAACTGCAGTAGGAAATACACCCAACATAAGCAGCGATAAGAATTCTATACTTTGAATATTTAAGTACCAGTTCTGACCATCCAGTTGCCCATCCATCTGGCCATTCAAAAGCATAGCAGGCAGCATGATGATGCTGGCGAAGGTCATGACTACTGCAGATAAAGCCACAAAACTTTCATCAGGCAGCTTTTTTGCAATAATAGTATTGATGGCATAACTTACTGCACCCGCTAATATGGCAAGCATGGCAAGCAATCGATCAGAGTCTGCATCAAAATTAGCTAAAGCAGATGGCCCAAATAACACCAAGATACCAATAAACCCTAGAACAAAACCTATTACACGATTAATGGTTAATTGCTCACCAACCACAAAAAAATGAGCTAACACAATTGTCGTTAACGGCATAATGGCCATTAAAATACCTGCAATACTACTGTCTACTGTTTGTTGACCCCAACTAATCAAGTAAAACGGCAAGCTGCAACCAAAAAAACCTAAAGAGCCAAGTAAAAACCAATGCTTTTTCAGAAATGAAAATGAATCTCTTCGAATGATTGATAGCAGGATGAGCACCAAAGCAGCAATAATGATACGCCCACCCGCCACTATAGAAGGCGGATATTCCTGCACAGAGATCTTAGTCAACATGAAGGCACTACCAAACAAAATGACCAGGGTAATCATACCCAGCCAATCGGCTGGTTTTGCGTTAAACATTGAACCTTACACTTTGTTAATATCGGACTAACACATCGTAACTTAGTTTTGCTTTGCCTTCAGCAGGAACTGTAATTTTCCACTCTGCTGTCCCAGCCGCTACTTTTTCATGATCATGACTTTCGCGTTGCATTTTCCAATCACCCGGTATTGGCTCATGAACAATTACTTCTACTTCTTCATCTTTTGCGTTTTTTAACAAAATTTCAAAACTAGCAGTATAAGCTTGCTTGTATTTTCCAATTGCAGTCGCTTTTTTGAAGTTAGTTTGTTTTTTATCCGCAGTAACATCAAATGCGTCACCTAGCTTCAGCCTTATTTCCTCATTTTTTGGCGTATGATCGATTCGATCTTCACCAATAAATTGAGCATTGCCTGACTTGTCATTTTTATATACACGCACCACACCTTTTGGCAGTGGCATTCCTAAATTGGATGATTCTTTATTTTCAAACTCTACAAACACACCGACTTTAAGTTTTTGACCAATATTTCCATACGAACCTCGGTAATAATAATTTTGTCCTTTAAGTAAAAATTCTTTCGTGACCGGAATTTTAGTTGCGCTTAGTAATGAAACTTGTTTAGTTTGATTATTTGAAATGGTAGTGGGACGTTGCAATGTATAAAGGTGATATTCAAATAGTCCTTCTTCCACCATCGCAGGTGCTGCAGCGGCTACACTGGATTTAGACATTAGCACATCTCTACGATTTGGCTGCATTTCTTGACGAACCTGATTAACATCGCCCGCTACTAATTGAAGTTTCGCATTTTTATAGGTGGCGCCACTTTGATTTGTAAGTGTAACCCACCCCGTTAGATCTACATATTTATCCGATTCATCTAACTCTGCCACATAATCTGCCTTCCAGCCTAAGCCACCCGTTAAGTAACTAAGCTGTAATTCTTGCTCTTTACTTGTTCCACTTTCCAAAGAAAGCACTAAGGTTGGTCGGTCACGTAAGTTCGCTGGCACTTCATCATAAATAATACGTCCCGGGTAGCCCGTTTCAATACGATTGCCTATTTTTAATACTACACCGTTATTTACGCTCAATACTTCTGCATTTTCCGTTGTTTCTTCACCTGTTGTGGGATGCACTCTGACGACGCTTACTTTTTTACCTACGTATTTTTCTAAAAGTTTTTGTGGCGTTAAAAGGTCAAAATCAAAATTTTGCTCAATTAAACGAAACCCTTCTGGAAAATTAATACTTCTTAAGAGAGCGGTCTCTGGACGCATTTTTGCACTCACTTCACGAAAAGCGAGCCGGTTAAAACCATTTTCTAACTTCACATATCGTAAATCTTTAACTAACGCGAGCTGATCATTATAAATCGTAACGGCAACTTCTTGTTGATCATCTAATGTGCTTCGAATTTCATCTTCTGCTACAACCGTATTTGCAACAAAGAAAAAGAACATTATAGATATTAACAATGATATTTTTTTCATATTACTTCCTTGGCTTGGTTAATATCGAATTAACACTTCATAATTTAATATAGCTTGGCCTTCTGCAGGAACTTTTACTTTCCATTCTGCTGTTCCAGAAGCCACTTTCAAATGCTTATGATTTTCCTGTTTCATCTTCCAATCACCAGGTATGGGCTCTTGGATGACCACCTCTACTTCTTCGTTTTTAGCATTTTTAAGGTCAATTTGAAAACTTGCTTTATATGCATAGTTATATTTACCGATAGCATGCGCTT
>CAZVPJ010000028.1:0-5253 GCA_964629035.1 uncultured Thiotrichales bacterium
TTGCCACAATTTTCTCCTTTAATTATAGAAATTTTGAATCTTGCATCGCTTCTTTTAGATGATACAAACGCACTATGTGGTCATCAATCTCTAAAAGCCGCTGTTTAATATGTAATTGTAGTGGTAACAGCTCAGTAAGACGAGCACCCACCCAACCCGCGCGGTCGTACCCAGCCGGCAAGGTTGTGTAGGGCTTACCTACTTGGGTGATTACTTTCTGCAGCAAAGAAGACATGGCCTCAAACTCTTCTGGCAATCCAACTTCTGCATCCACACTCAAATGTTGAACTTGTCCTACTAAAAGCTGATTAGATCGAATAGACGTATCTTCAATTTGAATTTTTGATTCGCCATAGGCTGTGATCCCTAACAACCCGTCTGGTAATGTTTCCCAGTCCTCAATCCGACATTCGGTACCTGTCCTATACACTTCAGCTGCTTGCCCTGATTCTGCACCACTTTTAATTAACACGATTCCAAAACCGTGCTCATTTCGCATGCATTCTTTCACCATATCTAAATAGCGTGGCTCAAAAAGCCGCAACGGTAACGCACCACCAGGGAAAATTACTGAATTCAGCGGGAATAATGGAAGCTCATGAAAATTTGAAGACAATGTATAAGCTCTTTGCTTAATTGCAAAACAATAAGAGTATTACATTTTACCTTGATTATGCAGCTTTATCAGCTGTAATTTTATGATCCGCAAGACGCTTGATCATCGAATGGGCAACTGCCTTATAGAATTCTGCCTGTAGAGCAGTTGACATTTTATCCAGATCAGAAGTGGTTAACTTCATCAATAACATATCAGTTGTTGCCATCACACTAGTACTGCTATTTTCATTCCTGAGTAAACCAATTTCACCAAAACAATCACCTTCTGATAATGTTTTAACCGGTTCATTCAATTTATATACAATTGCTTTGCCACCCACTACAACATAAAAAGTTTGATCAATTTCTCCAGCAGATAAAATGATTTCATCTTTTTTAATGCGTAGCCAAGTAGCAAGATCAACAAATTCGGATAGTTGCTTTTGAGTAAAATCCTTAAAAAAGCCTAGCATACCTGCTTGGTCTGCATTTACTCGCTTAATAATTTCTGCTTCTTCATAACGCAATGCAATATCTACACTGCGAATAGCTGCTGCAAAATCAGCAGCAGCCGGATAACGCTGCTCTTGCTCTTTTTCTAAGGCTTGATCAATAATAGGTTGCAACTTTTCAGCATGTTCCACGCCATGCTTAGTAAGTGATTTTGGCTTTTCATTTAAAATCTTGTACATATGTGTATGCACGTTATCTGCTTCAAATATTTTTTCGCCAGTTAGTAATTCATATAACACTACACCCAATGCATATAGATCAGTACTAGGACTTACTTCTTTCTCCTCAATTTGTTCAGGCGCCATATATAATGGCGAACCAAACAAACCGCTTGATAGAGTATCTATTTCGTCACGAACCTTTGCAATTCCAAAGTCTACGATCTTAACGTTACCATCTTCAGTAATTAAAATATTTGCAGGCTTTATATCTCGATGCACAACACCTTTACTATGCGCATACTCCAATGCTTTACAGCATTTAAATATTATATCAATTACTTTTGGTACTGGGATTTCTTCATTATCACTCATCATAGTTGCTATACTTTTAGCACCTATATACTCCATAACAATAAACGTTTGACGATCACCTATACCTGCATCGTACACTGATACGATATTAGGGTGTTGCAACTGCCCCACAGCACGAGTTTCTAGAAAAAATGAATTTCGCAACTGTTGTGAATTTTCTTCACCTTCTTGATTTTCTGGAAATTGACTAACCTTAATCGCGACGTCACGTTCCAGAAATGGGTCATGTGCTTTATAAATGGTACGATATTTACCTTGGTGGATAACTTTATCTAACTGATATTTCCCAATTCTGTCTCCACACGATAGGCTACGACGTTTTCTTCTATCAGTCATATCATTTACACGTGCTAATGTAATGCCTTAGACATTCTGCTAGACAATTGCAGAACCAGCTTTCCAGATAAACCATCAAAACTACCATTGCTTAATACCAAAATATTATCTCCAGGCTTAATATCGTTTAATACATCTAAAACAATATCATCAACAGAAGAAAATATTTTTGTAGCGGGTTTAATAGTTTTAGTCACTTCTTTTATAGACCACTGCAAATCTTTTGGCTCAAAAATAAAAACCTTGTCTGCTTCATCAAATGCATTGGCTAAATGATCAACATGAATTCCTAAACGCATTGAATTAGATCGCGGCTCAAAAATAGTAATTATGCGGCCTTCAGGTCGTTGGGCTTTGAAAGCAGAAATAGTTGCAGAAATTTCAGTTGGATGATGTGCAAAATCATCATAGACACTAATATCATCAAATGTACCCTTATGTTCTAAGCGACGTTTTACACCAGAAAATGTTGTTAAGGCTTGTAACGCATCCTCAACATATACTCCTGCATGTTGTGCCGCTGCAATGGCAGCAATAGCATTAGCAATATTATGTCGTCCTATCAAATCCAAAGAGCCTAGTCCTCGTGCCTTGTTATTTTGCTGCAATGTAAATTGCGAATTTTTCAAATCAATATCATCTGCAAACCAGCTCGCTGACTTGTTAATTGTCGAAAATGATTCTATTTGTGTCCAACATCCCATATCGATTACATCTTGTATATTTTGCTCATCTAGATTGATAATAAGTTTTCCATCACTAGGTAAAATTCTCACCAAATGATGAAATTGACGCTTAATTGCATCGAGATCATCAAAGATATCTGCATGATCAAATTCTAAGTTATTTAACACCAAGGTATATGGACAATAGTGTATGAATTTAGACCGCTTATCAAAAAAAGCCGTGTCATATTCATCTGCCTCGATAACAAAGTACTTTGAATCACCCAACCTAGATGAGTAATCGAAATTTTCGGGTACTCCACCAATCAAAAAACCCGGCTTTAAGCCTGCTGATTCTAATATCCAAGCCAACATGCTGCTGGTGGTGGTCTTGCCATGCGTACCCGCAACCGCCAACACCCAACGATCTTTTAACACGTTGTTATGTAGCCAGGCCGGGCCAGAAGTAAAAGGGATATGATTATTTAATAGATATTCAATCACTTCATTTCCACGACCCATTACATTACCCACAATAATTTGGTCTGGTAGAGGAAAGATATGGTCTACCGAATAACCACTTTTTAATTCAATACCTGCCATCTCTAATTGTGTGCTCATGGGTGGATACACATTTTCGTCTGAACCCGACACAGTATGACCAAGCTGCTTGGCAATAATAGCCAAGCTACCCATAAAAGTTCCACAAATTCCAAGGATATGTAAATGCATCAGCTTGTTACGCTTCCTGATAAAAATAACTCTAGTACAACAATACTTAACAAGGTATAGCCAACACTAATTGAAATACCATTACCAAGTGATGTAGAAATTGCCCGACTAAATATAAATCCGTAAACCACAACCACCCAAAGCAGCAATGCAAAACTTAACAATCCAAAAATTGAAACCAGATTTTCATTTAAGCCTGTATTGGTCAAAGGATAAATTACTGGAACGGAAATTAAATTAATAAGTGTGACCGTCCCTAACATAGCAGTGAATGTTTGCGAAAACCGTTGTGGGAACTTAAACAATAGTAGTTTCAAAAATAAATAAGCAAATAATAAGCCTGCAATACTAGACAGGCCTGCTACACGCGTATCGTGCACCAACGACCCTAACCAAAACGAAACCACCAAACTAATGGCCACTAATCTAAGCATCAGTGAAGGATCAAATGGCAAATCCTCGGGCCCTTCACGTAACATGCATATATTAAAAAATTTCTGTATAAGCTTAAACATGTAGCCTGCACAATGAATATTTATCACTACCCATCGAATATTGATATGTTCTTTTAAACCCCACCCTATTTATATATACATTCTTATACTTTGAAAAATAATCTATGCATAACTGCAAACCAAAGTAATGCATACTCATGCTTTTAAAAAACCATATAATCCACGCTTAGAAGGCGCTAACATCCACTCTCGCAAGTAATCAATCTCCGGAGTACCTTCTTGGTCTTCAATTGAACCACCATCTCGAAGGTGTCGATACACCTTCTCAAGTTTCTTGTATTGCTCACCTTTAATACCAGCTCTGCGTAAGCCAACCGAATTAAGACGATAATGCTTAACCGGGTCTCCACCTAACAAACAATAAGGCATCACGTCTTTACGAACGGGGGTAAACCCTGCAACCATTGAATATTTTCCGATTCGGATAAACTGATGTGTACCTACATGCCCACCTAAAATTGCTTTATCTCCAATTTCTATGTGGCCACTTAAGCCTACATAAGCGGTAAGTATGACCTCATCACCCAACTGACAATCATGTGCAACATGCGAATAACTCATTAGATAGCACTTAGACCCTAACCTAGTAGGTGCATCAGGGTTGGTAGATCGATGCACTGTGCAATTTTCTCGAATTATATTTTCATCACCTATTTCAACCCAAGTCTCTTCGCCATTAAATGAGAGGTCTTGCGGAATACCACCTAATACTACTTGCGCATGTATTTGATTATTCATTCCTAGATTTACAAAAGAATGCACCACACAATGAGGGCCCATTTCTGTGCCAGAACGGATAATTACATTATCTTCAACAACGCAATAAGGCCCGATCCTGACATCGGTATCGATTTCTGCTTTAGGAGAAACCACTGCAGTAGGATGTATGTTTGACAAAATTAAATGTTTTTAAGCGTTATAAAATGTAGATTAGAAATTTAGTGAACAGAGTAACCATATCTTAGCGTTGCACAGCAATGAAATTTTCCCAATGATGTAATTTTTCATCTTCAAATTCGACGATATTAAAACCAACGACATAACTACTTTGAGAAATACGATGAACAGAGATCACTCTAGTAAGACACTTTAACGTATCTGTTACATCATTATTATCTGGGATTTTAATCGAAATTTTAGCCGTAACGTTCTCACCAGGGGTCACTTGCAGGTAACGACTAAATAAATTTTTCGCAATAGAGCCCTCACATATTATGCGCAAACCCAGCAAAGAGACCTCCATTGAGGTCGCATCAAAAATGTAATCATCGATTTCAATCTGCACTGCTAACTTTGACTTATAACGTGCTACCGCTCTTCGCTCAGCCTGCAAAATTTTAGCTCCTGGCTAATAAATTAATG
>CAZVPJ010000028.1:5353-9657 GCA_964629035.1 uncultured Thiotrichales bacterium
TTTTCTGTCGCCATGGGTCGTGTTAATTGCTCCAAAGTACCCGTAAGCACATACACATTTCCTGTAAGAGTGGTTTTTTTCTTATGACGTTTAGACTTAGTTTCCCAGCGAACCCCCGCCTCGATTAATGCATCCACAACTTCACGGTTATGCGCCTGAGAGATAAATGAAGTGATATTTTCAGCTACTACTGGCCCCACATCATCAATATCTTGTAATTGTTCATTATTGGTATCCAATAGCGCCTCTAAGTCAGGAAAGTGATCGGCCAACGATGAAGCAGTCGCGACTCCCACTTCACGAATACCCAATGAATATATGAAGCGAGCAAAACTAGTCTTTTTGCTATTTTCTATCGCGGTCAACAAATTTGTGGCAGATTTATCACCCATTCGCTCCAGTTTAGTAAGGCTATCTTTGTCTAAATAAAATAAATCTTCGACACTAGTAATGAGCTTCTCATCCACTAATTGATCGACCAACTTATCACCCAGACCTTCTATATCCAATGCCAGACGCGATGCAAAATGCTTAATTGCACCTTTCCGTTGTGCTGGGCAATATAGTCCTGCACTACAGCGGATAACAGCCTCATCTTCTACGCGTACTACAGCTGATTTACATTCAGGACATTTTTCTGGTGCTTTAATAGACTTGCTACGCTTACCCCCTACTTTCAACACCGTCTTAACAACTTCAGGTATCACATCACCTGCACGCCTGATAATTACTTTGTCACCTTTGCGAACATCTTTACGTTGCACTTCATCCATATTGTGCAGCGTTGCATTACTTACCGTTACGCCTCCAACAAAAACAGGCTCAAGTTTAGCTACTGGCGTTAAAGCTCCAGTACGACCGACTTGAAATTCAATTCGATCGACTACCGTTATGGCTTCTTGAGCGGGAAACTTGTGCGCAACAGCCCATCTGGGTGCACGTGACACAAACCCTAGCTCATTTTGTAGCGCTAAATCATTTACTTTGTAAACCACACCATCAATTTCATAATCTAAGCTATCACGTACTTTTGAGATTTCTGTATAAAAATCCAGACAACCTCGATAACCTGGCACTAACTTTACTTCGGGGCATACTTTTAACCCCAACTCTTTTAATAACGATAACGACTCATATTGAGTCGTAACTTTGGTTGAGGTTTCAATATTTGTTGCACTATAAAAATAAATATCAAGCGGGCGTTTAGCCGTATTGCGTGGATCAAGTTGTCGCAAACTGCCCGCAGCAGCATTACGGGGATTAACAAAGGTTTTTTCGCCATTCTTTTTTGCGGCAGCATTCATTTTTTCAAATCCTTTTTTAGGCATAAAAACTTCACCACGCACCTCTAGTCTTTCAGGCAGGTTCTTATGCTTTCTTAGTTTTAATGGAATTGATTTAATAGTTCGAATATTTTCAGTAATATTTTCACCTGTCATCCCATCTCCACGTGTTGCTCCACGCACTAATATGCCTCTCTCATAAATCAAACTAACCGCCAAACCATCCAGCTTAGGCTCTGCAGTGTAATCAATATTAATATCTCGTTTTAAGCGATCTTTAATCCTTATTTCAAATGCCTCAAGTTCCGCCTCATTAAAGACATTACCAAGAGACAACATAGGCACTTCATGTTTAGCCGCGACAAAAGAGTCTAGAGGCGCTGCACCAACACGTTGAGTGGGCGAATCAGCCGTTACAAGCTTTGGATTTTTTTCTTCAAGTGCTTGCAAACTGCGCATGAGTTTATCGTACTCAGCATCAGGAATAGTTGGATCATCTAAAACATAATAAGAATAATTATGCCGCTGAATTTCTTCACGCAATTTTTTGATTGTATTGAGGACGCTTGTTGCCATAAAGAAGTTTGCAGATCAAATAAACTTTCGGCCCCGTAAACAAATTTGCTGCTGTAGAGATGTTATTACAGAATAATAATAGAGCGATACAAGCTTAAGCGGGGACTGGACGGGGGTTTCTCAAACTAAATAATTGTATATCTTCTTGCAAATGAGCTGTCATTTGCGGATTTAAACGATTGCGAGACTCATCTAACAAATCACCATTTAGTCGCTCAGAAAACTTTTTTGCATCTTCCAACATCAAATTGAATGCGCGAAGCCCTTCCTCAGGTCCAGGGAGACTTAATATAAAAGATAAACCGGGTGTCTCAAACTGGTGCATATTCGACGCATCAAATACTCCGGGCTTAACCATATTAACAAGGCGGTATACAGCGCGCTTACCACTGAAACGATCAACATTTTTATTGTAAACATTTAAGTCATCAAGCTCTAGGTCAACTTCTTTGCATAAGGCTAAAATGGCTTTACCGGTAAACTTTTGCGGACGCCGCGCCATAACATGCAAGATAACTAATTTTTCTACTTGTTTAGTGGGTGATGCAGGCTCAGCAACATCAAGCAAGCTGGGTTGGCGACTAAATGATGGCTTATCATTAGGCAGTGTGATGCGTGGTGACTCATCTATATTATCACGGACTAAATCGCCTAATTCATCACTCAAATTATCAATAGGATCTTTTCTGGCACCTTCATCTACATTTTCTCTGGCAAACTCGGAAGCATCATCGACACCACTTCCAATAACACCAGGGTCTTGATCCAAGTCTTCGCCTAATTCTAAAGCACGATCAAGTTCCAGAGGATCAGGTAGATCATTGACTTCAAAATTATATTCTTCGTCTTCCCTTTTAATATCAGCACGCTTTGACTTACTAAAAAAATACAACACCACGATAGCGGCTAATCCAATTAACAATAACGCAATTCGTAATTCTAATTCCATAAGCTTATTGCAAACTCAGAGTCATTCACTAGGTGATTTAATGGATGATACATCTGACATGAAAGACAATACGCGAGTGTAAATAATTACACCGCAACCATCTCTGCCGCAGCATCCACATCTACTGATACAATTCTAGACACTCCAGGCTCATGCATGGTAATTCCTAATAATTGATTTGCATACTCCATAGTATTCTTATTATGAGTGATGTAAATAAACTGCACTCGATCACTCATGTCTTTCAGTAGTTCACAAAAACGAGTGACATTTGCGTCGTCTAATGGGGCATCAACCTCATCTAATAGACAGAAAGGAGCAGGATTAAGTTCAAACAATGAGAATACCAATGCCACTGCAGTAAGCGCTTTTTCACCACCAGACATTAGTTGAATAGAAGAAAGTCTTTTCCCGGGTGGACGCGCCATTATTGCTACACCAGTAGTGAGCAAATCATCCCCCGTCATTTCCAAATAAGCCTTACCCCCACCAAACAAACGTGGGTACATGGCTTGCAAGTGACTATTTACATTATCAAATATATCTTTAAAACGATCCTTGGTTTCTTTGTCAATCTTCTGGATTGCATCTTCAAGAATTTGTAAAGCGTTGGTTAAATCTTCATGCTGCTTATCCAAATACTCTTTACGCTCGTTATGCTCTTCAAATTCACCAATTGCAGCCAAGTTAATCGGGCCCAAACGGTTAATTTTACGCTCTAACTTCTCCGCCTTATCTTCCCACTTCTGCAGGCTTGCATCTTCATCAAGGGCTTCTAAAACCGTCTCGGGTGACACATCATATTCATTCAATTGCTCTTGAACCGTTTTGCTACGCACATTGGCTTCTTGCCAAGCAAGCTGCAATTCATTCAACTCACCTCTGTGCTGCTCAAGGCTTCGTTGTGTTTCAACATTATTTTCTTGCCTGTTGCGTATAAATTCTTCTGTTTTCTGAGCGACCATCCTTGCTTCAGACAAGTTATGTTCTATTTTTACCCGCTGATCAACAAACTCTTTTAAGCTTTCATTCAAGCCAACAAGGGGAGCATTACCATCTTCAATGGATATACTCAAAGTTTGCTCACGCTGCTTAAGTTGCTCAGACTGCCCCTTCATACGTTCAAGCGAAGCATGGGTTGCATTCAGGGAACTACGATAAGACTCTAAATCCAATGCTAAACGATGCGTAGATTCACGTCTTTCTACTTCTTCCGTGCGCACACCATCAAGATGAAAGGCTGCACTGTCTCGCTGCTCTACTAAAGCTGTGCGTTCGACATCAAGCAGCTCAAGGATAGCGTCTGCCTTTTGCTTGGACGCACGAGATTCAATTAACTCTTCTTCTGATTGTGTAATTTGACGATTTACATCATCAAGGTATTCCTGCATTTGCTCTTCTTGGCGTTCTACATGCTCTTTTTCACTCTCCCAACCAGACATTTCTGCTTCAGCCTGCGCATGCACTTTTTGTGCATTAGATAAACTTGCTTGAAC
>CAZVPJ010000028.1:9757-14499 GCA_964629035.1 uncultured Thiotrichales bacterium
CTGTCCATTAGGCGTGGCGCATCACTTAAACCATGTTGCTCTAACCAACGACTAACGTCTTTACCTTCTTCACCTAATACAACACGCTGCAACGCCTGCAGTGAAGATAACTCGGTTTGTTTAGTTTGTAATTTTTCACGCGCCTTTTCTAATTGCACACTTAATGCTTGGCTCGTATCACGACCCTCACTAATACTCTCTGACAACGCTACAATTTTTGGAGAGATCGCTTGCAATACTGTACTGGTTTCATTAACCCTAGAAACAAAATCTTCTGACTGTTTAGATGATTTAATCTGATTAAATTTATGCAAGTCTTCAAGAAGTTTGTCTTTACGTTCTGCTAGTTGCTCAATATGATTTTCTAGATATTCAATTCTGGAAGCCTCAATCTCTACCACTTGTGCCGGCTCAGCAATTTTCACACTCAGCGCTTCCCATGCATCTTGCCATTTCGTCATTTTAGACTCAGCTTCACCTAACTTTTCTGAATTATTATTCAGCTCATCACGGGCAGCACTTAGTTTTGGCTCAATATCAGAAATTTTATTTTCTAACTCAGATGATTTAGCTTGCTCCTCTAACAAACCTTTCTCCGACTGCGCCCATGCCTCTTGAACTTGCTTTAGCTCTTCTTCATAACGCGTGTTTAATTCTTTTACATGACTAATAGATTGCTCAATGCGAGAAATTTCTCCACCCAACTTATAGTAGTCACCTTGTACTTCATTAAATTGTTCGGTCTCATCCGCATGCTGTTGACGTAATTTTTCTATCTCCGCCTCAATCTCACGAATTTCAGCAACTACTTTTTCTATTTCGGTTTCCTTATGCTCCATTGAGTGCTTACGATCTTGCACTTCTTGCTGATGCGCCTGCCAGCGTAAGGTCAATAGTTCTGTCTTAACTTTTCGCTCATCCGCCTTGAGTTCTTTATAACGCTCAGCGGCCTTGGCTTGTCGTTGCAAATGCTCAATGCGTTTCGTAATTTCTTCGATAACGTCATTTAAACGATCTAAGTTCTCACGTGTATGCCGAATACGCGTTTCAGTCTCTCGACGACGCTCTTTATATTTAGAAATCCCTGCTGCTTCTTCAAGATACACACGTAGCTCTTCAGGTTTCGCATCAATCAACCTTGAAATCATACCCTGCTCGATAATCGCATAACTTTTTGGACCTAATCCGGTGCCTAAAAATAGTTGTACAATATCTTTACGCCTACACTTTGTGCCATTTAAGAAATATTTAGACGTGCCATCACGCGTTACCTGTCTGCGTACTGCAATTTCTGCAAATGACGAATACTCACCGCCCAGTTTGCCATCACTATTATCAAATACGAGCTCGATAGAAGCTTGGCTGATGGGCTTACGTGTTGAGGAACCATTAAAAATAACATCATCCATCGTATCGCCACGGATATGCTTCGAGCTCTCACCCATTACCCAACGCACGGCGTCTATTATGTTTGATTTACCGCAGCCATTAGGCCCGACGATGCCTACCATTGAATTAGGAAAGTCTAAAGTTGTAGGATCTACGAAAGACTTAAACCCTGCCATTTTAATAGATGTAAGACGCATTAATTATTTCGCCAATTATTTGGTTAGAATGCACATATTATAAGAACGAGACCAAACTCCTAATGACGAACTTTCATACCCAACATTTAGATACATTTGAAAATCCGCAAACAGAAACTGATTACACCATTGGTATACGTATACCTGAGTTTACTTGTTTATGCCCGCTTACCGGGCAACCCGACTTCGCTAAATTTGTAATTGAATACGTGCCCGACACGCTCTGTGTAGAACTAAAAGCACTCAAATTGTACATGTCATCATTTAGAGACAAAGGCGTTTTTCACGAAGCAATAACTAATGAAATTCTAAGCGATATTGCGACATTGCTAAAGCCCCGATTTATGAGAATTGTGGCAGACTTTAATGTTCGTGGAGGCATTTACACACACGTAATTGTCGAACATCGCATGCAAGGCTGGCAACCTGCAACACCTGTAACACTTCCCAATTCACATTAACAACTGTTACCAAGCAACCGATAACTAAAGAGCTGTTGATATGATTTCCCAAATACTTAAAGGGATTTCTCACGTACGAGATGGTTTTAGATTGATCAAATTACCGGGCGTGAAACGCTATGTTGCCGTTCCCGTACTCATAAATTTTATTTTATTTATTGGCGCTATTTGGTACTTGTATGCTGAATTTGACAGTTTATTAGAGCGATTTTTACCCAGCTGGCTAGATTGGCTTGAGTTTCTTATCTGGCCAATATTTTTTATAGCCTGTTTGTTAATCATATTTTTCACTTTCACCATCATTGCCAATGTTTTTGGCGCACCTTTTAACGGAGTACTTTCTGAAAAAATCGAACAAAAAATAACTGATCAAAAATTGATATTGAATGATAGCCAATCTACAGGGTACTTAAGCTTACTTTCAGGAGCACGGTTAGGCATCAGTAACGAATTTCGTAAACTACTCTATATTGCGATTCGCGCAATTCCACTACTACTATTATTCATTATTCCTGGCGTCAATATCTTTGCGCCTTTTATTTGGTTTATGTTTGGTGCATGGATGTTAGCAATTGAATATTTAGACTACCCCATGGGAAATCAAAACCTAACCTTCAAGCAACAATTAACCCTCATCAAACAAAATCGATTCATGTGTTTAGGGCTTGGTATGGGCATGATGGTAATGACCATTATTCCAGGTCTTAATTTTTTTGCGATGCCAGTGGGTGTTGCAGCGGCTACATCACTTTGGGCAAAACACTTAAAACAACAAGCGCCTATCATTGAGAACCCAAGCAAATAAATTTCTACTCTAAGCAGAGTAGATAAAAAAGCTTTTATGCACCCTTATTAACATCACTTATAAGGGAACTTTGTTAAAACTTATTACTCTAAACAATTAACCTATATAAAGTTTTTTACATTTAACTTTTTAAAACCTTTAATTAAGGAGATCCACACCTTTAATCAAAACTCCATAATTCTTTTACATTCAACTCATGCAAAATAAGAGTTGTCGTTCAAAATGCAACATAAGGAGAATGACAATGCAAGACGAACTAATGTTGGCAAGAGCCAGAAGACAAGCTAACAAAATGGTGGCGTATTTCATGAGCCAACCCAATGGTTTATGGCATCTCATTGCTACCATCTCAAAACTGCCCCGCTTTGAGGGCGCTTACGAAGAAGAGTTACGTAAAGAACTATGCGAGAAAGCCTCTTCTTTATATCAACATTCGACCCTAGAGTTAAACTAGAATTAAACTAGTACTAAACCAGATCAAAACCAGGCACTCAATTAAATGAGTCATCACCTTATATTATAAGTTTACAAACGTAATACTCTCGACGACTCGTTCCAGTTCAGGCTTAGTTTCTTCTTCATGATCATTAGACGCCTGAAAATTTACCGTGATAACCTTCGAATCAACAATAGTCAAATATACTCGCCCATAAATCTCTAACGTAAGATCAGGACGATCATGAACATTAAATAAACTTCTAAAATTAACAGCTCTAAATTTGATTTCATCAATTACTTCATCATAGATAATACTCGTATTTAACACCTGTTTAGATTTACCCATCGTAAACACATCTTTGTTCAGCCACCTATCTATAGTCATCTCAAGATCTTCATCAGAACTAAACGCTGGACCTTTAAGTTCACTAATATCTATCGATACCGAAACCCCACTTTCATGTTCAGTTGCATGTTTGCCAAATAGCCACGACCTGGAAACACCATCTTTATCAAGCTCAGTCGCTTTCCAAGAATCAGGAATCTGAATAGAAAAATCTGAAGAAATATATTCTTCTGCAACCGACATGGGAATAAAAATTATATTTACAACAAGAACCAATAGATAAATAATTAAATATTTCATATAGATTATTGGTAATGCATACAACCTAAAGTCAGGCATCAATTTAAATACCTATTTTTTCTTATCAACACCAACTTGCTTGGTCTGTGGCATTTTTTAGAAGCTCTTCAACATTTGCCTGTAAAACACGATAGCCTACATTGCCGAATATACTTTGCCTGCCCTCATTCATTATCAATGTTGGGCTGCCCTTAATATTATATTCACGAGCTACTCGGTAATCAGACATTAGTGCTGCTAAGGCCATACCACTATCTAGAGATTTTTTAATTTTACCTATATTTATGTCCGAAGCTTCTAATAGACCAAAAAGTGTTTCCATCTCACTTATATCCTTAGATTCTATAAAAAATGCTTTTCGCAAAACACATGAGAATTCAATAGATAGTGGTTTGCTATGAGTTAGCTCAACTGCTTTAAGAACCATATGAGCATTTGCTGAAGTGGTTGGACGAGTAACACACCACACTTTAGGATTTACAGGTGCAGATTCATATGGTGCTGCGGCTGACACAACATGCCTATTAAAGGCTTCATACAGACCTCCATTCGCCCATTGAGCTTGTATACGATTAGCAGTATCTCCAAACAGATCAATGTATTGGTGTCGGATTACTATTTTATCTTTAAATTTTTTATTTAGTTCTTCAATTCTTCGTTCAGCTATCCATGCCCAAACACAAAGAATGTCAGTGAAGTAATCTATTTTTAATAGTTTTTTTTCCATGTCACAGCCCATCTTTTTTATTTCATATAGCCAAGCCTTTCTCGAGAATGCTTTCATAGTATTCTCGCTGTTGGTCGCC
>CAZVPJ010000029.1:0-9520 GCA_964629035.1 uncultured Thiotrichales bacterium
AACTCACTATGTTTAAGCTCATGGCCAAAGTTGAATTGACGGATGTCTCTGATGACTATGTTTTATTTGGACTCCTTGGTTCTAATACAATATCCATTACTAAAGAAGAAAGTATTCAAATCCCCGCATCAATAGACAACTCTGTTTATGATGAGAATTTAACCGTGGTGCAAGTGCCAGGCAAAAACATGAGACTACTTTTCATGAGTGAACCTGATACTGCAAAAGAAATTTGGCAATCAGTCTCTAATAAAGCCACTCTATCGACTTACAAAACCTGGGAGCTACATGATATCCAAAGCGGTATCCCACAAGTCACAGAGGAAACCAGCGAAGCATTTATTCCTCAAATGGTAAATTTTGAATTGATTGGTGGTGTGAATTTTCAAAAAGGGTGTTACCCGGGCCAGGAAATTGTTGCGCGAACGCATTACCTCGGCAAACCGAACCGACGCATGTACCGAATTACCATAGAGTCAGAAAATTACCCCCTACCGGGTACCAATATATTTTCAGAAAAAAATGGCGATCAAGCTGTTGGCAAAATAGTAAGCGCACAAAGTTCAAGTAATGAGATATGTTCAGCACTCGCCGTGCTGCGTACAGCAAACGAAGAAGATGATGAGTTACATCTTGAGTCGATATCTGGACCAAAGATTACAATACACTCCCTTCCTTACGCACTAGAAAGCAAGGAAGCGTAATGCAGTGTAATTAGCGACTAATCGGATTCATTGCGGTCGCATATGGGGGAACAAAATTACATCGCGTATGGTATGAGAATTAGTAAATAACATAACTAAGCGATCAATACCAATTCCCTCTCCTGCTGTAGGTGGCAAGCCGTACTCCAATGCGTGTATATAATCTTCATCGTAATGCATAGCTTCATTATCGCCTGCATCTTTCTCTGCCACCTGTGCTTTAAAACGTTCTGCTTGGTCTTCAGAATCATTAAGCTCTGAAAAACCATTAGCAAGCTCTCTTCCACCCACAAAAAATTCGAATCGGTCCGTAACAAAGGGGTCATTATCGTTTCTTCGTGCAAGTGGTGAAACTTCTGTTGGATAAGCAGTGATGAAGGTTGGATCTTTAAGATTTTCTTCAACCGTTTTTTCAAAAATCTCTATTTGTACTTTGCCTAGACCATAGCTATCTTTTAACGGTATGTTTAATTTCTTGGCAATTTCTTTTGCACTCTCTAAATCATCCAAATCTGATTCAGACAATTCTTTATTGAAGTGCAAGATGGATTCTTTCACCGTCATACGTGCGAACGGTTTATTAAAGTCATAGATGTCTTCGCCGTATTCAATGGAAGTGGTTCCCAATACCTCATTACAAATGCCACGCAACATTTCTTCGGTAAGATCCATAAGATCATGATAATCTGCATAAGCCTGGTAGAACTCAACCATAGTAAACTCTGGATTGTGTCGTGTTGATAACCCTTCGTTTCTAAAGTTACGATTAATTTCAAAAACACGCTCCACGCCACCTACTACTAATCTTTTTAAATACAGCTCTGGTGCGACTCGCATGTATAAGGGCATATCCAATGCATTATGGTGCGTTTCAAAAGGTCTTGCCGTAGCACCACCCGGAATCACCTGCATCATCGGTGTTTCCACTTCTACAAATTTACGCGCAGTTAAGAAGTCACGTAGATACTGAATAATTTTAGTTCGCGTGCTGAATACCTTGCGCGACTCTTCATTCATAATAAGATCAACGTAACGTTGGCGATAACGTTTTTCTTGATCCGTTAAGCCATGAAATTTTTCTGGCAGTGGCCGTAATGACTTAGTCAACATCACTACAGATTCCATCTTTATGTAGAGATCACCTTTGCCGGACTTATTAATGGGCCCCGATGCACCAATGATGTCGCCAATATCCCAAGTATCAATATCTTTAACTAGCTCTTTTTCCAAACCTTTTCGGTCGATATAGGTTTGAATGCGTCCAGTCATATCTTGCAACAATAAAAAAGGTCCACGCTTAGCCATTATTCGGCCCGCGATTGCAGCTTTTTGATCAAGCTCGACTAACTCTTCTTTACTTTTTTCACCGAATTGATCTTGCAGATCTTGTGCAAAACTATCCGGACGAAACGCATTTGGAAATGCTTTATTTTGTTCACGCAAAATATTTAGCTTCTTGCGACGTTCAGCAATTAACTTGTTTTCATCTATTTTATTTTCTTCAGACATAATTACTATTCTTATAAACCACTTTTTAAACTTGCTTCAATAAACTGATCTAAATCCCCATCGAGAACCGCTTGTGTATTTCCGGTTTCAACAGAAGTGCGAAGATCTTTAATTCGTGATTGATCGAGCACATAAGAACGGATTTGGCTTCCCCACCCGATATCCGCTTTACTATCTTCTACTGCCTGTTGCTCACCTTGTCGTTTTTGAATTTCGAGCTCATACAACTTAGCTTTAAGCTGCTTCATTGCAACATCTTTGTTTTTATGTTGCGAGCGATCATTTTGACATTGTGTCACAACTCCTGTCGGCACATGTGTGATCCGCACAGCTGATTCTGTTTTGTTAACATGTTGCCCACCCGCACCACTTGCACGGTATACATCAATTCGCAAATCTGCCGGATTGATATCTATTTCAATATCATCATCTATTTCAGGTGACACAAACACCGCAGCAAAAGATGTGTGTCTTCGACTACCTGAGTCAAATGGTGATTTTCTCACCAGTCGATGCACACCAGTCTCGGTGCGTAGCCAACCAAATGCATAGTCTCCTTCAATTTTAATAGTGGCACTTTTGATTCCTGCAACATCACCCGGAGATACTTCAATAAGTTCTGTTTTGAAACCCTTACGCTCCCCCCACCTAAGAAACATACGTAACAACATCTCCGCCCAATCTTGTGCTTCGGTTCCTCCTGAACCTGACTGCACATCAAGGAATGCATTATTTGGGTCCATTTCACCCGAAAACATTCGGCGAAACTCAAGTATGGCTACTCGTTCATCAAGTTCCTTCAAATCCTGATCGATCGCGTTGAGCGTTTCTTCATCTTCTTCTTCAGCGGCTAACTCCAGCAATTCACTCGCTTCTGTTACACCACCCTCAACATCATCTATTGTTTTGACAATGGCTTCTAAGCTGGAACGCTCCTTGCCTAAGCTCTGTGCAAGATCGGGTTGATTCCAGATCTCCGGGTCTTCAAGTTCTCGATTGACTTCATCAAGCCGCTCACACTTGTTTTCGTAGTCAAAGATACCCCCGAAGATTGGTCGAGCGCGCTTTAAGGTCTGTGATTAAATTTTGTAAAGGGTTAATTTCCATATTCTATTCAAATTTTACGTGTTAATAAGTCCATGGACATCATAACGCAAATATTTTTAGTTAGTAAAAATTTACGATCCAATAGACTCTAAATGCTGAACGATAAGTTGAGCAGAACGAACGCCTCGAAATTCATTTATAGACAATTGATAAGCGATGCGTACTTCACCAGCATTCTCATTCCATTGATATTTATCTATGTTAAACGCTATTGCATCTATCTTTTGCCTTCCTTCTAATGGCGTTACACTTAACTTTAAGTGATGCTTACCAACTATCTGATAATCATTTACTTTAAATACACCATCGAAAATCGGTTCCGGAAACCCTTGACCCCAAGGTCCTGCTTGAAATAATAACTCTGCAATATCTAAATTCAGCTCACTATCTTTAAGCTCACCATCAGAGAGCAATATTGATTCTAACTGTTCTGCTGTAATCAATTCTTGAATAACTTGATTAAACGCAGTTGCAAAAGCTTCAAATTTTTCATTTGAAATAGTGAGTCCTGCTGCCATTGCATGCCCACCAAAAGTAGTAATCAACTCAGGGTGGCGCGTTGCCAGCAAATCAATTGCATCACGTATATGTAACCCTGGTATAGAACGCGCTGAACCTTTAAGTTCAGTTTCGTTGGATTGAGCAAAAACAATCACGGGGCGATTAAACTTTTCTTTCAAACGTGCTGCAACAATTCCAATCACACCTTGATGCCAACCTTTATCAAACAATGCAATCCCATATTGGTGAGCAGCAATATTTTCAATCTTATTAGACTTAAGCGCTTCTAAAGCTTGTTTTTGCATTTCCTGTTCAATTTGTTTGCGCTCTTCATTTAAGTCATTTAACTGTTTAGCTAACTCAAGTGCACGTGACGCGTCATCGGTAAGCAAGCACTCAATACCCAAAGACATATCTTCTAAACGACCCGCAGCATTAAGGCGTGGCCCCACCACAAAACCAAGATCCGTCGAACTTACTCGGTATAATTTTTTGCCTGCGACACTAAGTAAAGCATGAATGCCAGCACAACATTTATCGGCTCGTATACGACGCAAACCCTGATCGACCAGGATTCGATTGTTGTAATCAAGCTGTGCCACGTCTGCAACGGTACCGACTGCAACAATATCTAAAAATTGTGCAAGGTTCGGTTCCTTTACGTTTTTTTCTATAAACCATTTATTTTCACGTAACAAAGCTCGCAATGCGGACAAAACGTAAAATACAACGCCTACTCCGGCAAGATGTTTACTAGGAAAGTCATCGCCCTTTTGATTGGGGTTGATGATTACATTTGCATCAGGTAGCTCCTTGCCCGGCAAATGATGATCCGTTACCAAAACGTCAATGCCTTTTGCTTTAGCGGCCGCCACGCCCTCTATGCTTGAAATTCCATTGTCCACGGTAATAATTAAGGATGGACTTGATGCTGCGGCTACTTCAACAATTTCAGGGGTTAACCCATATCCAAATTCAAATCGGTTAGGCACCAAATAGGATACTTGGCTATAGCCAAAGCTTTTTAACGCGCGCATAAATAACGCAGTGCTGGTAGCTCCATCCGCATCGAAATCACCTACAATCAGAATTTTCCGGTTGTTTTGCATACAGTGGTAAATCAACGCCACTCCCGCATCCACGTTTAATAGCTGTCCGGGTGGCAGTGCTTTTTTAAGAGAATGATTGATTTCTTCTTCACTACTGATGCCACGCTGGGCATAAATTCGCTGTAGGATAAGGGGCAATTCGTTAATTTGTGTACTGATCGATACGTCAGGACGGCGCTTGATAGTAGTTAGCATGTTTAAAAAATAAAAATGAAATATAATCGCAGTCGCATTCTAAACAAGTTATCCAACCTAATTCATTATTATTTAGTAAAGCTCTCTCTTTTGATCTGACCTTATAGTTAAGAGTTTTATATAAGTACGTGTAAAATGATTATATTAATGAAGTACTTATTTACTTTTATTCAAGCAATTACTTTTTATCGTCATGGCTGAACATATACTCTTCTTAACCGGAAAACTTGCAGAAAAAAGTTTGAATCGTGTATTGGAATCCATGCAGCCTACTGACTTCACTTACGAAGTACGTCAGCTTGGTGTAAGTGTTGCCGCTCTGATGACCACTCAACTCATTGAAAAACGTCTGTCAGATACGGGACGCGCTCAAAAGATCATCATTCCCGGGCGATGTCGCGGTGACATTCAAGCACTATCAAAAACGCTAAAACTCCCAGTTGAACGAGGTCCCGAAGAGCTAAAGGATCTACCTGCTTATTTTGGCCACATGGATCGCAAAGCAGACCTTACAAAGTACGATGTTCAAATTTTTGCTGAAATCGTAGATGCACCCACAATGTCAGTTAAAGACATTATTACGCGTGCTCATGCCTACAAAGAAGATGGAGCCAATGTAATAGACCTTGGTTGCCTTCCCAGTACAGCTTTCCCTCATTTGACTGAATCGGTACAAGCTTTAAAAGCAGATGGCTTCAAGGTCAGCGTGGACTCACTTACCCCTGAAGATTTAGTGACTGGCGGCAAAGCGGGAGCCGATTATTTACTTAGCTTAAGCGAAAAAACGTTATGGGTATTAGATGAAGTTGATTCAACCCCGATATTAATTGGCAATCGCCCTTCAGACGCTCGTTCACTTTATCGAGCCATAGACATCATGCTCAAACAAGGACGGGACTTCATTGCTGACTCGATTTTAGATCCTATTCATTTTGGCTTTACAGAATCTGTCGTTCGCTATCGTAATTTACGCAAACGTTATCCAGATATTGAAATCATCATGGGCATTGGCAATCTAACAGAGCTAACACATGTAGATACTGCTGGAACCAATGCATTATTACTTGGGATGATATCTGAACTTGAGATCAGAGCCGTATTGGCAACTGAAGTTAGCGAGCATTGCCGCTTCGCGGTGCGAGAAGCAGACTTGGCTCGCAGGATTATGTATGCCTCAAGAATTGATTGTATTCCTCCTAAAGGCTACGACAATGGTTTAATGGCACTTCACGAACGCAAGCCCTTTCCCTACAGTGTTGAGGAAGTTAAAGAATTTGCTGCAGAAATTAAAGATCCTAATTTTCGTATTCAAGTTACTGAAGAGGGAATTCATACGTATAACCGTGATGGCATGCATTCGACCACAGATCCTTATGAGATTTACCCCCAATTAAACGTAGAAGATGATGGTGGGCATGCATTTTATTTAGGCATTGAACATGCACGCGCGCAAATTGCATGGCAGTTAGGTAAACGTTATGAACAAGATGAGGAGCTAGATTGGGGCGTGTGCACTCAGGACACAGTAGATGATTTAAGCCGATTTAAGCAAGCTGGAACGACTATGCATACACGCACATCCAGAAAAAACAAAACAAAAAATAAAAACGTAAAGAAGAAATAGAATATGCCCTTTATTCGTGAATGTATCGTTACTACCATCCGTGAGGATAAAACAGTTCATATCGCTCCTATGGGCATACATGAGGATGGCGAGAATTTAATCATTTTGCCTTTCAAACCCTCTACAACGCTAGATAATTTAGAACGTAATAATACCGCAACGCTAAATTATATAGATGATGTTCGTGTTTATGCTGGATGCTTAACCGGCCACAGAGACTGGCAGACTTGCTCAACCGATGTGATAAAAGGTGCGAGGTTAAAAAACTGTCTCACGCATACAGAGTTAGAAGTCATAGATAAAGTAGAGGATGAGCTCCGGCCTAAATATATCTGCAAAATTGTACACGAAGCCACACATCAACCATTTCATGGGTATAATCGCGCTCAATCAGCTGTTCTCGAACTTGCAATATTAACGAGTCGATTACATATGCTACCTAAAGATAAAGTACTACATGAAATAGAATATTTACGCATTGGTTATGACAAGACTTCAGGACCACGCGAACAAGAAGCATGGACATGGTTAATGGAAAAAATAGACGCTCATTTTAATAAGGAAAGCCCATCATGACAGGTATGTTAGCCAGTGTTCGTAACCTTGAAGAAGCCAAGTTAGTGTACCAAGGTGGTGCTGATATTATTGATTTGAAAGAACCTTATGACGGAGCCCTCGGCGCTGTACCCTTAGAAGAAATACATCGTGTGGTAGATGATTTATGGGAAAAATGTGTGATCAGCGCAACCATTGGTGACCTCCCTGCTGATGCCTCCATCATTAATGAGAAAGTGATTCAAACAGCCGAGACGGGTGTAGATTATGTAAAAGTAGGCATGTTTAGTGATAGGCATATCGAATCTAGCTTGAACAAACTAATACATTGCACTAACAAAGGCATTTCTATTATCGCAGTATTTTTCGCAGATATGGACTTTGATATAGAAATGGCCATTACCGCTGCAGCGAATGCCAGACTAAAAGGTGTGATGTTGGATACTGCACGAAAAGGATCAGGTAGTTTATTAACACATAAAAGTATTGAACAATTAGAATACTTTGTTGAACGTGCTAAACAAGAAGACTTACTGACTGGACTAGCCGGTTCGCTTACGATCGAAGACATACCTATCCTACTTGATCCTGATCCGGATTATATTGGATTTAGAACTGCACTGTGTAATAGCAAACTAAGAACAGGCTCACTCAATAAAGACTCTATACGATCGGTTAGAGAGCAGATACCTGAACCTGATAGCTTGCAACAAAAACTTGCCTAGATAGTGTCATAACATCTATTACCAAGAGGTAGTCAAGGGATACGGGTGCCCTATCTTCTTATTCCAATTTATATTTAACCTTTTTAGTCTTATTTTTTAAATCTTATCAGTACATTTTTAATTACGAATGACATATTATTTGTAATTACAAAAAATGATGTACTTAATGAATTATGCGATGACAAAAAGCACCTAAGGTTTATCTATTGTGATTGAATATAAATATTATGAAAAAGATTAAGAATGAGGCTGAACTCGTCAAAAAAGCTATTCGTGTAGGCATGATATATGCTGAAAAGCGTGGTGTGGTTAAGTTCGAAGCAAGCGATTCTGCTAAAGAAAAAATAGAATATTTGTACAAATTACTCGTGCATGACAATTTAATTCAACCGCTCGCCAAAGACCAAGAAGGCTTGCCTGGCATGAAACACAAGCTTGCGATCTGGGTAGCCAAGCAACTGCCTGAAAACCACCCTCTTTTGCAATAAGTGATGCATCGTAAGAGTATTAATTGCAATACCATTGATTAATGGCCCATATATCAAGAACTCATGAAGAAATAAGCTCATCTATAAACGTAAAGCAAATATTTAACTCTGAAACTAAAACAATTATCTTTAAAGATATTCTAAATATCGTTGAGTTATAACATCTGATTAGTAGCTAATAACATCTCAATCAAGGCTTTCAACGAGGTTAATATTAATATGAAACTAGCAGCAATTAGAAGGCTATATTTAGTCTTATTGATTTTCTTTATTTCTGGCACCTTGTTTGCAGGCACCCTTCAAATGGATTCTGGAGATGAAGTAATAATCACTGCAGATACTTATATAGTTAACCATGACCCTAAAGCACCCATCATCGCGCTGTACCACCAAGCAGGATGGAGCCGTGGCGAATATCTAGAAATTGCACCTAAACTTAATCAACTTGGCTTCAATTGTATTGCGATTGACCTGCGTTCTGGTGAGGGTGTTAACGGTGTAGAAAACTTAACTGCAAAACATGCAAAAGAGAAAAATAAAAAAACTCGATATGTGGATGCATTACCTGATATTTTATCTTCATTACACTACATAAAGAACCAGTACCCTGAAAGCAAGATCATTGCATGGGGCAGTTCGTACTCTGCTGCGCTTGTTCTTCATGTCGCCGGCACTCATCCAGACCTGGTGGACGGCGTGTTGTCCTTCGCACCTGGGGAATATTTTAGCAAACAAGGGAAATCTAATACCTGGATACAATCATCCTCAACTAATATTACTATTCCCGTTTTTATTACCTCTGCTAGAAATGAAGAAAAGAATTGGATAGCTATTTTTAATTCGATCAAATCCAACAAAAAAACCTCATTCCTTCCTGACTCTAAAGGCAACCATGGGTCACGAGCACTATGGTCTTCATTTTCAGATAATCAGGCATATTGGCAAGCCGTGACCACTTTTTTAGAAGATAACTTTTAGTACGTTACCTTTGAGTTTCCTTTGA
>CAZVPJ010000029.1:9620-14423 GCA_964629035.1 uncultured Thiotrichales bacterium
CCTTTGAGTTTCCTTTGATAAGCTATACAGATATTTTAGAATTTTGGTTTGACAAGTCTTCAGTAAAACGGTGGTTTAACGCTACACCAGAATTTGATGATTATATTCATACTCACTACTTAAACACTTGGGTGCAAGCTTCTAATGGAGAATTGGATAACTGGCAATCTTCAGCACCCGGTGCATTAGCGTTAATTATTGTTCTAGATCAATTTCCTTTAAACATGTTTCGCGGAACTGCAAAGAGCTTTTCAACAGAATCCAATGCCATAGCAGTGACTCGTCAAGCTATTCGTCATAAGTTTGATATGCATTTAGAACGCAAACACCTGCCTTTTTTATACATGCCTCTCATGCACAGCGAAAATCTTGAGGACCAAAATGATTCCGTCCGCTTATTTGAAAAAGCAAGTCTGGATACTAATTTGAGATTTGCCAAACATCACCAAAACATCATAAAAACGTACGGTCGTTTTCCACATAGAAATAAGATTCTTAACAGAATAAGTACTTCAGAAGAACTCGACTACTTAGCATCACCTAGCGCTTTTAAAGGGTAAAAATGCCAACAGGATATCATTGGCGCATGAAAAAGAGAGATACACTCATTGCGTTACTCATCATCATCTCATTTGTGAGCTTATTTTTTATCGCACCTATTCCTCAAGACCTTAATTATCATTTATTTGCCGATAAACGTGCGCTGTATGGCATCAACAACTTTCTCGATGTCGCATCAAATATACCTTTTTTATTGGTTGGCCTTTTAGGCTTTCGATATACCATTAATAACTGGGGCATTCATTCTTCATCCAGTTGGCTGATTTTTTTTGTTGCAATCTTTTGTGTAGGTCTTGGTTCTTCCTACTATCACTTACACCCTGCCAACGACACCTTAACTTGGGACAGACTACCGATGGCCATTGGCTTTATGGCCTTATTTGTAATTATATTAACCGATTATATAAATCTTAGACTAGAAAAGTGGCTGCTCGCACCAATGTGCCTGATTGGCGCCTTATCGGTTGTGTATTGGCATGTATATGATGACCTACGCTTTTATGCATGGGTGCAATTTGTCTCCATGGCGTTATTATTGATCATCATTTTTATATACAAACCTAGCCATCTACAGCGTAAATATATCGTCTACGCATATTTGTTTTACGCACTTTCAAAGCTGACGGAATATTTTGACAAGCAAATATTTGATCTCTTTGGTCAATTAATAAGCGGGCATACTATTAAGCACTTATTCGCCGCCCTAGCCACTTTTTGCTTTTATATATTACTCAAACGACGGGTGAATTAAGTGCTGTAGTTTATATACAATATAGGCATGGAACACAGCCACCAACACCCTACACCTAACAATTATAATATAGCATTTGGTGTTGGTACCGCACTCAACATTATATTTGTAATCGTAGAAGCCACCTTCGGTTTTTTATCTGGCTCGTTGGCATTAATAGCTGATGCCGGCCACAATCTGGGTGATGTCCTTGCGCTCTTACTATCATGGGGTGCAACCTTTCTAGCACAACGCAAGCCAACCCATACCAAAACCTACGGCTTGCGCAGAGGAACCATTTTAGCCGCATTTATTAGTAGCCTTATTCTGTTAATGACGATGAGCATCGTCGCTTGGGAAGCCTTTGGTCGATTCTCCAACCCAACCGAAGTTAATTCCACAACCATAATTGTGATCGCCGCAATTGGTGTCGTCATCAATACAGTCACTGCATTGCTATTTCTAAGCAGTCAACAAGACGACTTGAATATAAAAGCAGCATTTATACATATGGCTGCTGATGCTGGGGTCTCGTTAGGAGTGGTGCTTGCAGGTATCGCAATCATGTTTACCAGTTTTCTCTGGATTGATCCTGCAACTAGTTTGTTAATAGTAGTGGTTATCGTTATGAGTACCTGGAGTGTTTTTCGTGACTCATTTAATTTAGCAATGGATGGCGTGCCAAAGGGTATCGATATAGACGAAGTGAAAGCGTTCATTTTACAACAAGATGGCATCACTGAGATTCATGACCTGCATATATGGGCAATGAGTACAACTCAAGTCGCACTCACAGCACATCTTGTTCGTAACACGAGCGAAGTTGATGACCAATTCTTATATCGCTTAAGTAAAGAGTTACAAGAAAGATTTAAAATAATCCACCCTACTATACAAATTGAAACGGGTGAAAATGCACATTTATGTCATCAATCAGATCATGATAGTATTTGATGAGTGTACACTTTAAATTCAACACAACCACAATAACAAACAATTAAAATGAACCCAAAAACATTTTCTGTATCCATAATTTCACTTATTATTTTATCGGTTTTTTTACTTAGCGCTTGCGGATTAACGCCTATAAAGAAAGATGCTACCCGTAAAAAAGTTCACACCAAAGATCGCCCCACTATCGAGGAGATGCGTGAGATCAAGCCAAGCACAGGAAAAGTTAGCAAAGCCACTAAAGAAAAGAATGTCAAAAAAGCAAAAGAAGTTATTAAAACAACTTCGTTACATTCTAAATTAATTTTTTCATCTAACCGAACTGGCAATCTTGAAATATGGCTTTCTGAGCTAAATGGTGAAAATGCAGTACAACTCACAACAGACAACAATTATGAAAGTAATTGGCCACGGGTATCTCCAGATCGAACTAAAGTTTTATTTTATCGTGCCCCTAAAGGTTCTAAAGAAAATGCATATGAACAATTTTCATTATGGCAACTAAATTTAATCGACCAAACCCTGAAAGAGCTCATCCCACAAGGTGCAAATAATTGGGCAACCCAAGGTGTGGCGGATTGGTCTCCAGATGGTACCAAAATCGTAATGGCTGCCGCCGAGACAAAAGGTCGTTGGAACTTATACATCACGGATGCACAAGGCAAACATCCCACTAGAATTTCTAAACGTGAAAGCTTATACCTGGACCCTTCGTGGTCTCCTGATGGCTCAAAATTAGTATTTAGTGCTTTCCCAGATGATTACCAAGGCACAAATCTTAGTAATTTAGAAATATTCACATCCAACATTGACGGCAGCAATGAAAAACGCCTTACTTATGATACGTTGCGCGATCATGACCCTTATTGGTCACCTAATGGGAAATGGATTGCTTATGAAACCGAGGTTCAGCCACTCTATTGGTTACTTGGCCAATGGGCATTGCGAATAACCGATACCGAAAGTGGTACAACAAGAGAATTGCTCAATGATGGCCATGTAAATACTTTACCTAGATGGAATCAAGACTCTAATCAACTATATTTTCATCGCCTACGTTTTAAAGAAGATAAAAACTTCAGCTTATGGAAAATCAATCTCGATGGAAGCCATCTGCAAAAAATTGGCGGCAGTAATCGTTATAAAGACATACAAGCAGATATATTTTAGTTCATTAAAACGTATCCTGTTAATCATTTTGAGCGCGACTTGGCGATAGATACACTTTATAAGGTATGGTTGAGTCGATGCTTGAATGATCTTCTTTCATCTTATCGATTCCTAGTACTTCATATTCAATTTTAGAACCTTTTTCATTCAAACAGATCATTTTAACAACCCCATACAATCTCATATGAGGCTTTAAATATATTATTGCTTCTAATGGCTCTTGTCTTATCTCACCATTAATAATTAATAGTCGTTTGTCTTTCTTATTATAAAATATTAATTTTCTTGTTTCGCTTTTGGCTGAGTCATGATTACTCATTACGGTTAATGAAGTAATCATCCTCAAGTTTGGATATTCTCTTAGCTTCTGATTTTGTTAACCCAGATTTAAATTTAATCGGTATCTCCTGTAAAGCGGAATGCCCAAGCTTCATTACCATGATACCTTCATCAGTTAGTAATAATTGTATGGTTCGCCTGTCATCAACCCCTCTATTTCTTTTCAAGAATAAATTTTCTACCAGATAGTCTGTGCTTCTTGTAATAGATGGTTTATCAGTAGATAAGTGTTGCGCAATACCAGTTGGAGTATTTATATTATGGTTGCCAATAATGTGAAGAATTTGCCATTGCTTGAAAGTAATTTTATATTTATGCAATGCTAATTCGATTTCACTTCGAACCGCATCCACCCACTTATTTGCGAGGCAGTATGCCTCCATATATGAAAATATGTCGCGATTGTTTCCAATGCCCATGTGTCGCCTTAAGCATTTAAAGAAATGCTAATTTGTTATTTCTTCAAGGGAACATTACTACTTAAACATTATTAAATTAAGGATTAAGGATTCAAGATATGAATACTGTAGATCACATATAGCTAAATAATGTTGAGTTTCTGCAAACCCCTGAAGTATTACTCTTTAGTTATGATTATTTTAAATTTTTATATAAAAAGAAATACTACTTGGGAAGTATAAAAGCCTCAAAGATGAATGAGTGCATCATTTAACTTGTATTATACGAATGTATGTAATTAACTTTAAGAGACATATAAATTTCATAAGCTATTGATTAGATTAATTAACAACTAAACTTAAATAAAATATTATTTTGATAATTGAATTATCATTACACTCATTCCAATAAAAGTAGTTAAAATAATTAACTATTTTTTACAAACGATTATAACTATATCAATCAACTGAATTCATTCAGTCTATTTGTGTAATTAAGCAAACTTATATGCACACGAATATAACATCTCTAGCGATCTTATTAATTACTAACTCAACGAGCAGGCATTGCGTATTTTAAAACATATTCAAGCTTCTAGCGGCTTCATAACGGAGAGTAATAATGGAATGATACTAAAGGTTGCAAACAGTGAA
>CAZVPJ010000030.1:0-14406 GCA_964629035.1 uncultured Thiotrichales bacterium
TGCCGCACCCGCATTAAGTTTGACGATATCTAATGCAGCACCGGATTTATTATCAAACACCTCATTTACGATCTTCAGACTTTCGGTAGCATCTTGAGCAACAATATCTGAGAGGCTTCCCTCCTTAATACCAAATTGTTGTGGAGAAATACTGTATCTAGAAACTACACCATTTTTTAGTTCAGCAACTTGCGTTTGACCTGCAATACTAATCTCATCCAAGCCATCATCTGCATGCACCACTAAGACATGTTTGCTTCCTAATGATTGTAAAACATTCGCTAGTGGCTCAACCCATTGCTCACTAAATACTCCTAACACTTGATGAGGTGCATTGGCAGGGTTAGTAAGTGGGCCTAATAAATTAAACATGGTACGCACACCTAGCTCCTTGCGCGGTCCAATCGCATGCTTCATCGCACTATGATGGGCAGGCGCAAATAAAAAACCAATTCCGGTTTCTTCTATACACGTCGCTACTTGATCAGGCGTTAACTGCAGGTGTACGCCTGCTGTTTCTAATAAATCTGCACTACCACTGTTACTGGATACCGAGCGGTTGCCATGCTTGGCAACACGAACACCTGCTGCGGCCACCACAAAGGCCACCGTGGTAGAAACATTGAAGGTGCCTTTAGCATCACCACCGGTGCCACATGTATCTACTAAGTTATCGGTTACTACATTTACTTTCACAGACAGTTCACGCATTACCGAAGCTGCTGCCGTTAACTCTTCAACCACCTCTCCTTTCATGCGCAACGCCACTAGAAAACCAGCAACCTGTGCAGGGGTTGCTTCACCAGACATAACGGCACGCATAACAGTGGTCATTTGTTCAGAATCGAGATGATTACCTTCTATCACCGTACTGATGGCTTGTTGAATATCCATAATTACGTGCACATACTCTTATTTAGTTTTGACGAACAAAGTTGGTTAATAAATGGTGGCCAAAATCAGTAAGTATAGACTCAGGATGAAACTGAACACCCTCTACTGCAAACTCCTTATGACGGACCCCCATAATTTCATCTATTTCACCCGTACCATTTTCAGTCCATGCCGTTATTTCCAAACAATCAGGAATGGATTGCTTTTCGATTACCAAAGAGTGATAACGAGTTGCCGTAAACGGATTATCACATTTTTCAAACACGTGTTGATTATGGTGATGCACCATAGATGTTTTACCATGCATAACTTGTTGGGCTTTCACTACCTTGCCCCCATATGCTTGCCCAATACTTTGGTGTCCCAAACAGACTCCCAGAATAGGAATGTGCCCACCTAATTCTGTAATGGTTTCAAGCGATACACCTGCCTCATTAGGTGTGCATGGACCAGGTGAAAGCACTATGTGATCTGGCTGTAGCGCTTTAATTTCGCCTATGCCTATTTGGTCATTACGTACAACCTTCACATCTTCGCCAATTTCACCCAGGTACTGCACCAGGTTGTAAGTGAACGAATCATAATTGTCGATCATTAAAATCATTTTTATACTTTATTCATCTTATTATTTGAATCATCAACCTCAAACGCATCCCGCAACTGTTCTTGCAAACGACTCAATCTCTCTTCAACTTCTTTCAACTCGTTTATAATAGCTTCACGACCCAACGGTTGTCTCAACTCTTTTAGTTTTTCTGCCTTGGCTTCATCTAAATTATTAATCACAATAGCGATAAACAAATTGATAATAACGAATGTGCCAAACACTACAAAACTTACAAAATAAATCCATGCTGCTGGAGCTAGCTCCATGCCTGTATACATGATGTCAGTCCAGTCTTCTAAGGTGGCAATTCTAAACAAGGTCAGCAAAGATATTCCCACATTACGCCAGTGCTCGGGGTCATGCTCATGGAACATGTGGAAGCCCATGATCGCATAAATGTAGAACACTACACTCATCAATAACATTACGTTTGCCATGCCTGGAATAGAACGTAATAGCGTACTCACGATAAGGCGCAACTCGGGCAGCGCTGAAATTAATCTCAGCACGCGCAGCAACCTTGCTAAACGCGCAATCATCGCAAACTGGCCAGTAGCAGGAACCAGTGACAATACAATGATTGAAAAATCGAATAAGTTCCAACCGTTCTTAAAATATTTACTAACCTGTGGCGCTACCGCAGTAATTTTGACGACTGCTTCCAATATAAATACACCGAGTACAAAATGATTTATGAGACCAAACAAGGTTCCATACTTGGCATTTAGAGCTGGTGAAGTTTCTAAACCTAAAATAGCAGCATTAACGATAATCAAGGCGATAATAATACGATCGAACCATTTGTTTTCTACCAGCCGTGTACAGAACTCTTTCATCACCTTCTTTTAAAACTCTCAGTTTGTTAGTTACATATTTATCAAACAATTGATGCGGCCGCTTTAGCCGCTTTAGTCATCGCACCTGCTTTATTATTTGTTTCTACCCATTCATGCTCAGGAACGGAGTCGTATACTATTCCTGCACCGGCTTGAATATATAATTTTTGATCTTTAACAACCGCAGTGCGAATTGCAATGGCAGTGTCCATATTGCCATCCCATGATATGTACCCCACGGCACCAGAATATACACCGCGCTTGGTTAGCTCATATTCATTGATAATTTCCATTGCACGTATCTTAGGAGCACCGCTAACCGTTCCAGCCGGGAAAGTCGCTCTTAATACATCTATCGCATCAAGGTTTTTATCCAACTGCCCAGTAACATTTGAAACAATATGCATGACATGAGAATAACGCTCAATAATCATCTTATCGGTGAGCGTAACGGTTCCTGTTTGCGCAACCCGCCCGACATCATTTCGGCCCAAGTCAATCAACATAAGGTGTTCTGCAAGTTCTTTAGGGTCTTGTAATAGTTCCTTTTCCAAATCGATATCATGCTGAGCGTCTTTGCCCCGTGGACGTGTACCCGCTATGGGTCTCACGGTAACCTCGTTATCTTCGAGACGGACTAAAATCTCAGGAGATGAACCTACAATATAAAAATCTCCCATATTCATGTAATACATGTATGGCGATGGATTTAAGCTGCGTAGGCTTCGATACAAATTAATCGGTGGTGCCGTAAACTCAGTACTCTGCCGCTGTGACAGCACCACCTGCATGACATCACCGCCGCGTATGTATTCACGTGTTTCATTCACGGCTTGCTTGAATTTTTCTTCGGGAAATTCTGAAGTAAAGTTAACAGGTACTTGTGGCGTTTTTGCTGAAACATCCGGCACGGGATGCTGCAACATAGCTGCAAGTTCATCTAGCCGCTGCTCACCCTTCGCCTGAGCACCTGCTTGTTTGGGATCCACATGCACTATGATAAATATTTTGCCACTTAAACTATCAAAAACCACTAGTTGCTTAGACACCATCAAAAAGATATCGGGTGTTTTCAAAACATCCGGTTTTGAATCACCTTTAAGTCGCGGCTCTATGTATTGTATCGTTTCATATCCAAAGTACCCCACCAGGCCACCCGTGAAACGGGGCAATTCCGGAATCTCAGGCACATTAAATTGTTGCTGAAAATCTTGCACCCAAGTGAGTGGATCTTCCACTTCTTGCTCATGAATTTCATTATTGATTTCATGCAACACACGATTACCAAACACCTTTATGTGTTCAGTACATGACAATCCTATAAAAGAATAGCGGCCCCATCTCTCACCTCCCTGCACGGATTCAAACAAATAGGTATAAGGCTGATGTGCAAGCTTTAGGTATGCACTGAGGGGCGTATCAAGATCTGCTAACACTTCCCGCACCAAAGGTATGCAGGTGTAACCTTGGCTTGTTAGTGAATTAAATTGTTTGGAATCCATGTCATCTCCATAAAATTAACCAGAATATAAAAAAAGAAAAGCGAGCAATAATTGTTAACGTTGATCTAGTAACGCCAACTACCCTTATGAGCTTTCCCATTCTGCAAAGAGACAAACATTAAAACTGATTCCTTATGTGGTTGTGAGCAGGTATTGCGGTATCTCCGCGATGGAGTCGATTATATAGTCTGCGCCTAAAGCATCAACACCTTTCCCCTCCAAATGGCCCTGATGATAGCCATAACTGACACAAAAAGACTTCATATTTGCCGATCGTGCAGCATTTATATCACTCGCAGAGTCTCCCACCATCACAGCTTGAGATGGACTAAGGTTGGTTTGCTTTAGAACCGTTTGCAACACCAATGGATCGGGCTTCTTGACCGCTAAATCATCACCACAAATTAAATAATCAAAACATTGATCCATCCCAAAAGCCTTTAGGAGTGGTGGCGTAAATCTTCTTGGTTTATTCGTAACACATGCCAAGATATAACCATGTTCCTGTAAGGTCGCCAAACCCTCCTGCACGCCAGGATACATAGCACTTTCAACACAGATATGCTCATCATAAATATCAAAAAATAGTGTATGAGCTTGTGCGAATAATGCTGTAGGCGGCTCACCCTCCATTTGTCCGGTTAATGCTCGTTTTATGAGACGACCCGCACCATTTCCAATCCAATCTCTGACTTGTGCCAGATCTCGAACCGGTAAATTTAATTCCTGCAACATTTTGTTCATGCTGATGGCAATATCTGGCGCGCTGTCCACTAAGGTGCCATCCAAATCAAACATTACACAACGTGTTTGCTCCAAGACATGAGCTTGTGCATCGGTAGTCAATATCATTTTATTCGTACTAAAAAAGGAATGATCTGCATACCAGCCTTAATCGTATATGCCTTATTGATATACGTATTTGGTATGCGTATTTTGCTATATGTTTTGGCTTTATATGATTAATTTACAATACTAGATAACTTAACGAGGGTTACTTAACAGCAAGTTGCTCACGCATTTTGGCGATGGTGCCTTGATAATCATTAGTATTAAAAATTGCCGATCCTGCAACAAACGTATCGGCTCCAGCAGCTTTAATTTCAGCAATATTTTCCACTTTTACACCACCATCAATTTCTAATCGTATAGGTAGACCAGATTGATCAATCATCTTCCTTGCTTGGCTTAATTTTTCTAAAGCGGAAGGAATAAATTTTTGACCGCCAAAGCCGGGGTTAACCGACATCAGTAACACCATATCCACTTTATCTAACACATACTCCAACGTATCCAAAGAGGTTGCAGGGTTAAATACAAGTCCCGCTTTACAGCCTTGGTCTTTAATTAATTGCAGGCTTCGGTCAACATGTTCTGATGCTTCAGGATGAAAAGTGATGTAACTCGCACCTGCTGCAGCAAAATCGGTAATCATTTGATCTACCGGTTTGACCATTAAATGCACATCAATAGGTGCTTGCACGCCGTAGTCCCGTAAGGCCTTACATATCACTGGCCCAAACGTAAGGTTAGGCACATAATGGTTATCCATCACATCAAAATGGACAATGTCGGCACCGGCTGCGAGCACGGCTTCGACTTCTTCACCCAAGCGCGCAAAATCGGCAGATAATATGGAAGGGGCTATCCAGTCCATTGTTGAATTAGTTGACATGATTTCACTATATTTGACTAAAATGAGGCTCGCACTTTAGCTTATCAGCATGTAATTTGCAGCAAAGTTCCAGTAAACTTTGCGATGTAGACAGGTGTTCTTTACCTGTTGCAAGTAAATAATAAGAAAATAACCAAATAAAATATAAATTCATGTAGAGCTCAAGGAGAGATCACAATAATGGACTTACAGCCATATTACTTCCCTGCCGCGATTGCGGGTCATTTACTTGCAGCTGTGATCTGGGTAGGCGGAATGTTCTTTGCCTATATTTCACTTAGACCGGCCGCTGCCAAGGCATTAGAAATGCCTCAACGTCTAAAACTATGGAAACGAACACTATCTAGTTTTTTCTTTTGGGTATGGGTGTGTGTCATCACGTTGCTGGCAACAGGCTACTGGATGATCATGGCCCATTACGGTGGTATGGCACGAGTGGGGTGGCATATTCATGTTATGCAAGGGCTAGGTATTATCATGATCTTAATTTTCTTCCATGTATTTTTCGCACCGTTTAGGCGTATGTGCAAAGCGGTTAAACAAGAAAACTTCCAACTAGCAAGCGAGAACCTGGCGCAAGTTCGAAAATTTATTGGGATTAATTTATTGCTCGGCGTGCTTGTTATTATTATTGCAGGCGGCTTGCGGTATCTAGTGATCTAGTGGGTGACCTAATGGTTGATTCAGCAGGTGATTTATCTGTGAATAAAGTAGTAATTAGACAGCGCAAATGATTAAGGGCAGCCAGAGATAGCTGCCCTTATCGTCAATCAAACCGGTACGCCCCTAAACAACAAGCGACCTGTGCTTCATTTTGGTGTGGTAATGTTACTCTTTACATCCTAGCGATGCGTAATACGCAGCAAGATTAGCCATATCATCATCACTTAAACCTGCCACCATGGGTGCCATTTGAGCATTCACTCGTGTGCCATCTTTAAAAGCCTTAAGCTGTGCTAACAAATACTGCTCTTTCTGGCCTGCTAAGTTAGGCCAGGTACCTGTAGGGCTGATACCTTCGCCACCATGACATGCAGCACATGTTACCGATTTCGCTTTTCCTGCCTCAGCATCTCCCGCATGGCTTGCCACTGCAAAAAGAGATAAACATAAAATGCTTACAATGCTGACTAACTTTTTCATTATCTTACTCCGTGAATAAAACGTGTTTAATTTCAATGGTTATTAAATTAGATCACTCTTACACTTTAATAGTTCATGAGCTGATCATTTTTTACATTATTTTACGTAATTGACCTATCTTCAATATAACATCCGGTCAATATAACATCCGATAATATAACATCCAGTAAATGCGATATCAGTTCGATACGCTATCGGGACTATGCACACGAAGATTTCGCGTCACATACATGAGTACCGCCAGTACTGATAATAACAGCATCGTGCCCATTAATAATGCATAGTCTTCTAACTGTAATAGTGAGTACAGCACTGCGTACAGTGCAGAAAGTAACGCAAAGATCGCACCCGCTCTTTGCCAATTTTTAAGTGCCGTACCTGCATAGATAGTAATGAGCCCGATATTGATTAACGCTGCCACCACGTATGCAGTTAAGAAGACAGTATGTTCAGCAATAGATAATAAAACTAAATAAAACAAGGTTAATGCAACGCCAATCAATCCATATTGAACATAGTGCAAACGAATTTTTGTCGTTAGCTCAAATATCAGGAAGGTTAAGAAGGTTAATCCAACAAATAAAATTCCATACTTTACTGCACGAGTGACCTTGGAATATAAGAACACAGGCTCAAACAAATCAACACCTGCTATGAACTCACCCAGGTGATAATTAGCATCTTTATACACCCAGGATTGTGGGTAATTACGCGCCAAATGTGGAATCATCCAGGATGACGTAAACCCCTCTGCAGTAATCTCATGACTTGCAGGTAGCGTCATACCTTGAAAGCTTGGATGCGGCCAACTTGATGTCATATCAACTATTGTATTTTCACCAAAGGGTGCAAAACGAAATCCTTGGCTACCATTAATAGAAATTTTAGTGTGAAAAGAATGCTTTTCTGCATCCGCACGCAAACCTTTTAAGTTTGCATGAAAACCATGTCCCAATAGCTCTGTCACTTTTGTGCCCGGCTGGTAACCGACTTCTTCTCCATTCCAATTCAAAGTAGAAACTTCATTAAGGGCTCGCGTATCAGACAACCCTAATACGAGGTAAGCCTTTTCCCAGTCAATACGATGAATGTGCTCAGACATACGATGTAGATCCAATTTCTCAAAGCTACCTGATAATCTGAGATCGGCTTCATAAACCAAAGATTTATAAATCCCTCGTTTTCGATGCTGCTCAGCCAAATCAACATTGATATTTAACTCTTTAGGCAAATGGATTGCATATTTAGTCAAGTATTTAGTTTTAGTTTTTATTCTTTCTTTGCCGCTTTCATCTTTTATGGTTTCTTTACTCACGTGCTTTTCGATAAAAGGCACCACAAGAATCGGTCCTTGTAAGAGCTGCTGGCCACCCCATGTAGTAGCGATGTCATGCAAGACATTGTTATAAAGCCCGTTACGCTCATCAACCACACCTTGCATCATGACTAATGGAATTAACATTACAATAGCGATTACACCTACGATGATGGCTCTAATGGTTAAAGTATCATTGATGTTTTTTACTTTTTTATTTGCAGCGTTGTCTGAGTTTTGATCTTCTAAATGCGTCATAGTCGTTGTATTGGATTGCTTAATTTTTCGGACTAGTAAATAAATCAGGAAACCTATGCCCACAAGAATAGCGAGCATTATGAGAAGCATTAAAAGTCCATATATCATCATCTTTCCCATTTATTTTTTAGTTATTGCAACCACCCTAATGGTGAAAAATGGCAAGAAAGTGCGTGAATAATGAATAATTATGGCTATCCATTCATGTTGCGTGTGCCTTGATGAAGCACCCTCTAAGCACGACCAACGGCGCACTCACATTGCTACAAAATAGCCTTTTAAAGCTTTAATCCAATCAGCCATGTAAATGGCCGTTTTAGCAATTTCTGTTGGAAATTCAGTCAATTAGACACTCTAATCCTTAAGTATATAAACGCCATATAAATAATGAGTAAAATATCACTAAGGATCATCAATTCCATGCTTACACAATTTCAAAAACGGGCCACACAGAAATTTACCTATCACATACTTCCTGCGGTATTGATATGTTTTTTATTCGCATTACCGTTATCACCTCTGTCTGCGAATATGGTTCTAAGCGAAGCCATCATTCACTTTGAACCAGGCAAGCCTTTGCGCAAAGATATTGAGGTAGAAAATCCAAGCTCTGAGAACTTGTACATTGAGATCACCCCTACAGTTGTCAAACAACCAGGCACTGAAGATGAACAACGAATCGCGATTAATGATCCACGTGAATCAGGTTTATTGGTAACGCCTAACAAATTAGTAGTGCCACCAGGTGGAAGGAAGTTAGTGCGTTTAGTGTCTTTGAAACCTCTCGAAGATAAAGAACGTGTCTACCGTGTAACCTTTAAGCCCGTCGTCGGAGATTTAGAAGCCGAACAAATTGGTGTTAAGATATTAGTGGGATATGAAGTTCTTGTGCTCATGCAACCTGCTATACCCGAACCTAACTTAGTCGCCACACGCAGTGAAACTTCTCTGTCGTTCAAAAATAATGGCAATACCAATATATTATTACGTGAAGGCAAGCAATGCCCTAATGGTGCTCCAAATGATTCTGAAGACTGCAAAAGATTAAATGGAAAACGTTTATACCCAGGAAATAGCTGGTCGGTAGACCTGCCGTTTAACCAAGCTGTCGACTATCAAATGAGTATCGGTACAAAAAATTCGGTGAAAACATACAAGTAATCTTTCACGTTTAGTTTATTTACATTGCTTATGCAGACTTCACTGCAACGCTCTGTCATTCTAGTAGGCAAGCCATTAATTGTTTGCCTATTTATTTACTTCATCTTAACTCCTGCCTGTGTGTTCGCGGATGAGAAACCTTCAATACGCGTAAAGGATGCACCACCGCCCGGGTTTGAAGATTTACTACTTCCACAAACTACCGAAGTGGATGTGTACTATGGCAATGAAAAAATAGGCAGCACCTTAGCTACCTATACACCCGACAGTATTGAATTAACGCATCCAGAGGAAGTAGCCTTACTCATCCCATATTTAATTAATGCAGAAACGGTCAGCCAGGCTCTCTCGGGCAGTTTAGATACTAACGCTGGTGCAGTTTGCTTATCAGACTTACAAAGAGAATGTGGAATCATTGAACCTAATGTAGCAGGTGTTATCTTTGATGAGAGCCGTTTTCATTTATATGTTTTTGTAAACAAATTACAGCTGCAACCACAAGCTATCGTTTCAAATAAATTCCTACCAACAGTAACTGGAAAAAAGTTTTCGAGTGTGAATTCATTCTCAAGTAGTTTTAGCGGTGAAGATGAAAACACATCCTTCACCACGGGCGCAAACCATATCATCTCGCATGGTCAATCAAGAATGCGGGCACAATGGGACTATTCAGACACCCGTAATTTTAATATTGAAAATTTATCTATATTAAATGATGACTCAGGCATTGCTAAAGAACTAGGATATTATAATTCTGATACACAATTCAGCTCGTTCACAAACAACCTTGATGTACTAGGTGCTCGTGTATATGGCTCTACACGAACCCGCTCCGATTTAGATTATTCGCAAGCTACAGAAATATTTTTATTCCTGAATTCACGCAGCCAAGTCGAAGTATTTAGAGAAGACAAATTGATCGATGGCGGTATTTATGATACCGGTAATCAACAACTCAATACATTGAGATTGCCTTCTGGGTCCTATCCCATAACATTACGCATTACTGACTCCTCAGGGAGTACACGTGAAGAGCAATACTTTTTCGTTAAATCTTCGATTTTACCGCCCTTAGATCAACCCTTACATTATTTTGAAGTAGGTTTATTAGAAAAAAATAATTCAGGGGAAGATTTTCAAGAAATATCCAACAATGAACTGATTCGTATTGGCAGTGCATATCGCATTAAAAATAATTTTGGTGCATCTGCAGAAATTTTACATTCAAAAGATAATAGTTTACTGCAAGGAGGCATCGCTTACTTCGGGCCTGGTTTTATTTTACAAAATTCTCTCATGCTAGGCACCGATGGTGAACGAGGCTTTCAGATGTCTGGTCAAGTTAGGTTCAAAGACATATCTTTGAACATGGATTTTCGTCAAATTGAATCAAACATAGATGATGAAACTGAATTTGATAGTGATGGGGACAGTGATGTACGAATTCTGCCAAGCGACTTCACACAAGGAAATATTTCTGCCAGCATACCCTTTAGTAAAGGCAACCTTATTGCCCGCACTCAATACCGAGATAGATTAGCTGAAGAATCTAGCACCTCTTATGGTTTGGAATACCGGTATCCACTGTTTCATAGAAATCATTATTCCATCGATGCAAATATCAGCTCATTTTTTGATGAAGATGATTACAATATACAAGCTGGATTACGAATTTCAAGAATTGAAGCCAGACAAAATTTATCTATACGGCCACAGTATCTATCTTCAAAGTCTGATGGTGAAACAGATCAAGGACCTGTTGTGTTCGCAAATGTGAGTAAAAGTTATGAGGATAGTGATTATGGTGAGATTACACTTAGCAGCTTCTTTTCAGAAGAACTAGACCGCTCTACCGCTGGCATACGCGGAGAAAACTTATCTTCTCTCGGTCGTATTGATACTCAATTCGAGCATGTAGATGACGATGAACGCGGTAGCTTTTTACGCTATCGCGGAAATCAGAACACAAACATATTAATTAATAATGGCAAGCTTGCATTTGGTGGGCAACGTAATACAGACAGTGGTGTTATTCTGGAACTTCAGGGGCCTACAGCGAATGAACCATTTGAAATATTTGTTGATGGGCAACCACGGGGTATCGCAAAGATTGGTAAGCGTACTGTTCTACCTTTAGCTGCATTTAAAACATATCGTGTATCCATTCGATCTATTAGCGATGAAATTTTACATTTTGACGAAGGCCCCAGATCCGTTACGTTATACCCTGGCAATGTTGAAACATTAACCTACCAAGTTGAGCCGATCATTGTTTTAATTACTAGAATTGAATTAGACAATGGTTCTCCTGCAGCAAGAATGAAAATTAAAAACGCTATTGGCTATGCAGTAACGGATCAAGATGGATGGCTGCAAGCTGAAATTTCTGGCAAAGAAGCCCTAGAAATCACGAAAAATGGAGATACGGTCTGCATCATTGAGCTGCCTGAACTCGAAACTAACCAGGGTGTTGCATTTGTAGATAGTTTGGTTTGCAAAAATTAATTTTTTATTCAGGCCCCACCACAATTACGATATTGCCGCGGTAACGGCCCGCAGGTAACTGTGCAAGATCAGATTCAGCAACAAATATTGACAGGTTAGCGGTTGGCCGACCACACGCCCTGCGAATCCCTTGGCCTCGCCTACCACGCAAACCACTTAACGCCTGCCCTGGGATAAGCTCTTGCGCACCATTTGGTCGTGGTTGATCATTAAATAAAATTCGGATAGGTAAATGAACGCCCGCATCCATAAGCACAAATGAATTGGATGGGCCCTGACCATACGCAGTAATTTGGTATGGACCCCGTGGCCGGACGGCTACACATATGTTTGCATTAGAGCGAATAGATCCCGCACCGATTACCCATCGACCTAAATTAAAGTCCTCTAAACCGTAAATGCGAATAACGGCATAAACAGAAGTCGAACTAAACAATAATAATAGTGCGAGTAACAAGCACTTCAAATGCTTGAACATATAATGAATAATTAATTGGACAAGCCCTAAGACTAGTCGGGAATTACAAGCAGTGTCAATGTTCCAGAATACGCACCACCAACTGCAGCGGCTAATTCTGTATCGGGGATTTCAATTTGAACATTTGCATTGTTAAAACATACGCCGAAAACGGCTGCAAATATAACGTGAATGGCGGTTTCAACCTGACCATGCTGAATAAGGCCTGGTGTGAGCTGCTGTGCGCCGGCTGTACCTGTTTCATCATTCCAATAAACATTGTAATTGATTTGATCAAAACCATTCGATAGCGTGAATGCTGAGGGATCAAATCCATCTCCATTTCCTGCAGCGCGAACGCCATAATTACCAAAATTAGATGTTTTAGCGACACAAACATCATCATTATCAATTAGTGTTCCATCTCCATTTCTCCAAAGTCCAAAATTAAAATCTCGCAAACCTTGAATAATGATGCTTCGGTTGACTGCAATACCGACCTCAACTGTACCACTTGATGTAGCACCTGCTGAACCTTGGGATGCAGCTTGCAGATTAGAGAATGAAACTAAAGAAAATGCAAAATAACTAGCTAATATTAAGTAGCTAATTTTTTTGATTTTACTATCTAGAAATTTTATTTTAGTTGTTATCATTTTTATTGTGTTTACAAAACGTGCCAGCAGAGCGAATCTACTGGCACATCAGCATTGTAAAAACTAAATGAACCTTAAATTATCTAGGTGCAACTAAAATTGTTACGACATCTGAATAGGTACCAGCGCCTACAACATCTAAGTTTGCTGCAGGAACAGTGATATCAATTGAAGACTGAGGAGTACCACCGCAAGTAGTAGATGCAGTATCTGCATTGTCAAATGTAGTGTTTACTTGACCAGAAAGCATTGCTGCGGTGCTGTTTCCGTCATCATAAGAAATAGTATATTCAACCGTAGTAGAACCATCACTTAACTGAAAAACGTTACCCGCACCAGGATTAGAGCTGGTCATGGTAACGTCGTAGTTACCTGTTGGGTTATTAGTGTAGACACATGCTTCGCTACTACCGGTAAAGTCATTACCAGGAACATGAGAACCGGTAATATCTTGCAAAGCCGTTATTTGAATTTGATCACCTACGGTTACATCAATATCGATATCACCTTGTGAAGTACCACCTAAAGTACCCTGTGTAGCAGCCATAGCGCTTCCACCTGCAACCATCGCGCCTGCTAAGATCAATCCTTTTACTAATTTATTCATTTCCATCTTTTACAATCCTTATATAAGTTAAAAATTTACCCAAATCACTTTGGTGTTAAAATCCCTTTATCTGTTGAGTTCCCTATGAATGGGTACAAATCACAGATTAATGAGCTAAAGTATATCTTTATATTTTAATTTGGATTATCTCGCCCGATGAGATAAAGCGCTTTAGTTACAAGAGGTTACAGCATTCACTAAAGTGTTGAGGTGGGTCTAAAAGTGACAAATATGGTCCACAATCCCGTCAAATTTTTTAACTTTATTTGTGATGGGTAACCATTATTTACATATCAGCTATGGAAAAAGATAATTAATGAGCTTTTTAAAAGAACTAGGTGCACTTCGTATTCTTCTTATTGCAACCGCGCTATTGGTAGCATTTTTGTCCCCCGAACCCGGCACAAGTGTTGACCTTGAAGGCTGGGGAATTGTGTCAACAACAGTGATACCTGCTTCTACGCCATTACTGTTCATGGTGCTCTTATTTGATTTTATGATGTGTCGAATCCGCATGTCGGATGAGAAAGTAAGAAACAAGTTCAAATCGATTGGCTATTTAGAATTAGCCACAGCGGTATTTTTATTCATGATGTGGCTGCCTTTCTTTGCAAAGATTGGCCAATAAACCTTAGTGCAACCCATACTTTTCTCAGCCAGTGCTTAACTATATTTGGCTCAGCTTTTTTATTGCAGCTTTTCTCAGCTGTGTTTATCAAGCACTCATCAAAGACAATAGCGCTATCTTTGCTCAAGTTGTGCAAGCCACCTTTGATATGGCTTCTTTAAG
>CAZVPJ010000031.1:0-10144 GCA_964629035.1 uncultured Thiotrichales bacterium
GCCTTCAAACCATCCCAGCGCTTACAAACATTCATTACAAAAGTGCCTGTACCACCACCCAAATCAAGCAGACATTTATGATCCTCAAACGAATAGCTATCCAATATATCCTCGGCCAGCAAAGACATTGAATCAGACATGAGTTGTGAATATTCTGAAGTTTGATGACCATGAAGGTCTTCAGGATTTTGCTCTTGAGCGTAAGCCCAGTATTTTGATAACTCAGTTGGTTTATCTAGATCTTTAAGTAATCCAACAGGATCCTGTAAATCAATATACAATTTATCATGATGCTGGATCATTGCATCAATACCCGGATTGCCTAGCAATGCTGCACCAAGCTCACCGAGCCTGTAATTATTTGCTTTACCCTTCTCTACCAAATCAAGCGAACATGCAGCATCTAATAAATTGCTGGCAGCCTCTTTCGATAAATTCATTTTTTCTGACAAACTAGTTAGCGAATCCGGACCATCCGAAAGTAATTCAAACACCTTAAGCTGAATGCAGGCAGATAAGATTTGTGAGTAAACAAAGCCAGCACAAATATCAAATAGCTTGCTTGCTTTTCTTTCAGCAATCGCTTTAGTCAGTGGAAAAGAAGATACCCAACGCTGAAAACGAGGATTTGCAAGCAGCAAATCTCGACGTTTCAGCCAAAACTCACGCAACCATACCCCTCATATCAATCGCATCATCAAAAGTGCTCAATCGCTGTTTTGCACCTAGCTCGGCTATTATGTTGTCGGTAGTTTGCTCATCTTTATTTGGAATAAATTGTTTGGCCTCTTCAACGATGAGATTACGCAACCAATCACGACCTACACAATTCGGCACAGAAACCGTTGCTTTAGTAATAAGTTCTTCAAGCCGACTCACCGAATACTCAAGTCCATTCTCTCTGACGATATTCGGGCTTCCTACTAGCGCATCATTACCCACTGGCTTGCCTAGCGAACCTTCGGGCGCAGTTGCGTCTAATATATCGTCTGCAATTTGATAAGCTTCTCCAATATATTTACCTAGCGATATCCATGACTCGGGGTCTGCTCCCGAGGCAATAGCACCACAGCATGTAGCAGCAACAAACAAAGAACCGGTTTTAGACTGATGGTACTTAGATATATCAGTAGCCTCTTCACACTCCCATGCTTGACCCGCAACAATCCCTCTTGGTGCTCCAACCGAGCGGCTGATAGTAGTTAAAAGCTGTGGTAATCGTTTAGGTATTCTTCCTTGCGCATGAGCTTGATTAATTGCTAACCCAACCGTTTCAAAGGCATGCACGATTAGTGCATCTCCCGTTAACAATGCAATTTGTTCGCCATACTCAACATGAACCGTTGGCTTGCCACGTCGTTCATCTGCATTATCAAAACAAGGCAAATCATCATGCACAAGAGATGCACAATGTAATAATTCTATCGCTGCACAGGCTGCATTGGATAATTCTGGATCAAGCTCTCCATTCGCACAGGCCACTGCTAAACAGAGCTTAGGCCTAATTCTGGCTCCGCCCGGGAAGACTGCGTATTTAACGGCTTCCGCTAACTTGGGTGGACAAGCACCATTCGTGGCATGGTTTAGAGAATGATTTAAAACCTGCTCAATTCTATTCTTAGCGTCCACAATGCACCTCGGATAAGTAATAAAGTGTCTATATTTATTTACAGCATATAGTGTAAACTAATTTTTACGTTTAATCTAATATTACTTTTACATATATATCAATAATTTAAATGCAAGAGCATAAAAATCGAGTGGTAGTCGTCGGTGCCGGAATTGCCGGACTCGTCTCCGCATCCACCCTGGCCTCTAGAGGCTTCGACGTCACAGTAATAGAACGCGCCGCATGCGTGGGAGGCAAGATTCGACAGGTTGAAGTAGATAATGCGCTTATCGACTCCGGGCCCACTGTGTTCACGATGCGAGATTTATTTGAAAATATTTTTGATGATGCGGGCGCAAACTTAAATGATTTTATCAGCATAGAACCATTAGATATTTTAGCTAGACACGCTTGGGACTCTGGACAAAAACTCGATCTTTTTGCAGACAGAAACAAGTCAGCAGATGCAATTAGCACTTTTTCAAGTAAGAAAAATGGTGAAAGTTACTTAGCATTCTGCAAGCAAACCGAAAAAATGTTCAACGCACTTGATAAAACATTTATACGGTCACAACGACCTAACGTACTTAGCTTAACGTATAGAACTGGCTCACAGGGGATAAGCAATCTCTTACATATAAAACCATTTTCTACAATGTGGTCATCATTACTTAACTTTTTTGATGATGAAAGACTTCAGCAATTATTTGGTCGCTACGCAACTTACTGCGGATCATCACCTTATCTGTCACCCGCTACACTAATGTTAATTGCACATGTTGAACAAAATGGTGTTTGGTCTATTGCCGGTGGCATGCAAGAGTTAGCCAATGCATTACATAAACTTGCTTGCTCGCATAAAGTTAAATTTTTATTTGAAGAAGAAGTGATCACTATCAATAAAAATAAAAATAAAATTTGCAGTGTAACATTATCCAACGAAGAGCAAATAACATGTGATCATGTTATTTGTAATGCGGATATTGCTGCAATTAAAACTGGAGACCTGGGCAAGCAAGTTAAAAAGGCGGTATCCAGCACATCAGGCGCAAACACCAAGCGTTCACTATCAGCAATCACGTGGAGCTTGAAAGTGAAAAGGAATAGTTACCCACTAGTGCGTCATAATGTGTTTTTCTCAAATAACTATAAATTAGAATTTGAAGAATTATTTAAACTTAACCAGCCGCCATCCGAACCTACCATCTATGTTTGTGCGCAAGATCGAGATACCAAATATAATGAAAATACTCAAGAATATGAACGCTTATTCTGCTTAATCAATGCCCCTGCGAATGGTGATGTACATCGTTATGGACCTGAGGAGATCAATGCATGCACCCAAAAAACTTTTTCAAAACTACAACAATGTGGACTGGACATAAAGGTGACATCATCAAACTGCATAACAACTACACCAACAAATTTTGCACAACTCTTTCCGAAAACTGGCGGAGCACTTTACGGTCAAGCCACACACGGATGGAAAGCGTCTTTTCAACGCCCGGGCTCACGCAGCAAAATCCCGGGGCTATATTTAGCCGGGGGCAGCGTTCATCCCGGAGCGGGAGTACCGATGGCTGCGATGTCGGGCTTACTAGCCGCCCAGAGCCTAATTTGCGATCTGAGTTCAACCGTGAAATACCATCCGGTGGATACGCTTGGTGGTATGCAGACGCCGTAAGTGATGACGGCCAATTTGGGATAACCCTGATCGCTCTAATTGGTAACGTTTTTTCACCTTATTACTTTCGCACAAAAAATTCTAATGCGGCTGCCAACCCTGAAAATCATTGTGCACTCAATGTAGTGATATATAACAAGAATAGTAAGAAATGGAGCCTCACAGAACGAGGAGAACATGCAGTCGACAGAAATGCATATGAATTTACCATTGGCCCAAGCTCTTTGTCGTGGAATGGTGATTACTTGGAGTTTGATATAAATGAATACACAGTACCTATTCCAACTAAGTTAAAAGGGACTATACGCATACACCCTTCTTACTTAACAAATAAAACATTTAGCCTAGATCAACAAGACAAACATCACTGGTGGCCCGCGGCACCAAAATCATATGTTGAAGTTGCTATGCTTAACCCAAAAATAAACTGGAAAGGCGAAGGATATTTTGATGCCAATTGGGGCGATGAACCATTAGAACGTAAATTTAAAAGTTGGAACTGGTCTTGTGCAAAACTTAAGGATGATCAAAGGGCGATTTCATATTTCACAAAAAACATCAACGAACCTGATTCAAACTTATTTTTGCATGTGGATGCAAATGGATCAGTCAATACTATTGAAAGTGAAATGAACATTAAACCACTCAAGAAAACTGCTATTTGGCGCATACCCAGAGAAACAAATATTGAAGCTGAGCACACAGTAAAAGTAATCAAAACATTGGAAGATACTCCGTTTTACTCACGCTCAATTTTATCTTCATATGTCTATGGACAAAGGTGCCAAGCGGTACACGAAAGTTTAGATCTAACACGTTTTACGAAAAATACAACACAACTTATGTTGCCGTTTAGAATGCCGCGTAATAAGTTTTACAAAATTTAATACTGGTTAGGGCTTGTTTTATAATCGCATGTTAATGGGCAGGATTAGTGGCGTATACTGCAGGCACGGGAATAAGCAATTTGTTACTTTTAGTTAAATCTGGATTACACATAAGATTTAACATCTCGTCTCTCTTTTTTAAATCTTTATCTCTCAACTGAACTCCACCTTTAATAGGTAAAATTCCTGCAGTGACAGAATCACCCCACTCTTTAAGATCCAACATGTTCTGCACACATAAACCATTTACTTCGCTTGAAGCATTTACCCCAAAACCAATTAAATTTTTGGCGGGATTTAGCGTATACGAGATCCAATTGCGCCTTAAATTTTCTTGATTTTTTGCAACTGAAAGTTCATCAGAATTCTTAACAAAACATTCTAGGCCTATCCAATTATAATTAGCCTTCATCATTGCATCTGCAATTTTATTAAAGATTTGTATCTTTTGTGCGCGACTAGGAACGGCTTGTAAATCTATGGCAATCTGGTGTGGCAAAAGTTTGATGCGACGCACAAATGAAAAACAATCTACACGATCAGGTGAAAGCTCGATGAGTTTTTGTGTAGAGTCTTCAATTGTATGAATAGATTGCCCAGGTAAGCCATACATCAAATCCATGATAACTTTGTCAAAACCAATACTTCGCACAGACTTAAATACATCTTTCATCATATCGAATGAATTAATGCGTCCTATTGCTTTTTGAACATCTTTATTAAGATCACGGACACCAAAATTAATATGCCTAAACCCTAAACCATACAGCAATTCAAGCTGGGTAAGTGTTGCACGTTTTGGATGCGCTTCTATGGACGCTTCAGTATCTTCATCAATGCAGAAATAATGATCCAGGATATCCATTAAACGAACTAGTTGCGGGTCTGATAGGTAATTAGGTGTACCACCGCCGATGTGTAATTGACTTAACTTTTTCCCAACTCCCATTTGCTCGGTTACCAACGCCATCTCTTTATCAAGATTACTCAAATAGTCATCAATCATCCTACGATCTTGCGTGATCGTAGAATTCCTCTCGCAATTTAGACAACGCTCAGAACAGAAAGGAAGATGAACATATACGGCTAAGCTCGGCTCACTCTGAGAGGATAAACTGGCTAAAGTATCCTGATATCCGAGTTCGGAAATTTCCCCCATGAATGCGGGACTTGAGTCTTCATCACCTAGTGCACTCAGATGACTATAACGATCAAGGAGTTTTTTTGATATCTCGTTTTTTTTGATCTTCATCTAGCTACGTCTCCTCCACAGAAACACATGCTACGAATATGTATTCAACATATTCAGAATAATGAAGCTGATGCGTAATAATTAAATACTAACGTTACAAAATTTCTTAAATTTTTAAATCAGTAGTGCTTCGTAAAATGTAAATTGATACTTATACTCTTAGTGATAATTTACAATTACGAATCTAAAATTTATAGCTTGTTAATTAGTAGCTAGACTACGACTGAAACTTCATTATTGTTTTTTATAATTATAATTAACCTAACTTATAGTAAGCAAGATTAACCTTATAGTCACCTTAATTGCATTATTTAACTAGGTCAATATATTAATACTATGATGTATAGGTATTAAATCGATAATTCTTTATCAACCTAAGGATTTAACTCGACTATACTTTCATTGCTCAAATATTAAGCAGTAAAGGCTGGCAAATTAGGCTTTGTGAAGCATTGAAAATAAAGAATCAAGCAAATAGCCAGTTATTTAGGATTTGTTTTGGGCAATTTTATTGACCATTTCCATAAAATGGCATCATTGACAGGCAGCATTAAAAAACAGTGCTCTAAAACAGCTAAACCTAGCAAAGTGGCCAGCAGGATATAACTAACAAACTCATATGACGTGACTTGACTTGCAGTGGCCAAACCGAGCAGTTTAAAGGCAATTACACATGAAACAATTATCGACATTGGAAACAGAATGTTCATGCTACGTTGCCTGGTGTAACTCGCAATATACCGCAGATGTGTAGGTATCCACTCTATATTTAAGTTGGCCACACCTAAAAATATATTTAACTTAGTACTCCAACGCATTAACCATAATATAGAAAATGTCCAGAACCCTACCCAATTAGGTTGACCCCATACTGAAACTAAAATGATTGCGGCAATCACCATCACCAGTACTTCATGATAAAGGCTGGTCTTTATGGCTAATAAAAATCTTTGCAACGAGGAAATATTTTGGGGGCATTCTAGTTTGCGTGGCCCGGTAATATAGCCCATGAAATAACTCATTTCACACCAACCCCAAATGATCAAAGCTTGTGTAAATGCCAAATAAGCATATATCTCTGAAGCGGCTTTAGCGCTTTGAAGTAAGCCTACAAAACACGCCATTGCAATAAAAGATGCAATTACAAAACTTTTATTACATTGATGCCTCGATTGACGATTTAAATACAATACAATTCCTGTACTGAACCACCATACGAAAACTGTAAAAATTACTGGCGCTAAGTAGATGTACACTTGATATTTCCTGGCACCTTATCTTCAATCAAACTGTAATTACCTTATGTGCTTGATGCATCAAACAGCTGGGCAAATGAACTGGCATTTGTCTGACCAAATGCATTTAAATTGATTTGCCTTTTGGTTGCCAAATCTTGCAGTACAAGTTGTCCATTACCAATATTCATTAAACGGAACGGGCTTTCATCACCAAGCTCTAAACTTCTTCGTTCACGTACAAGACCTCGCAAGACACCTCGAATAAAGTTTTCTGTCCCCGGCGCTAGTGTTCGCACTTTTGAATGATCCGTAGCATCGTATACAATCACGACACCACCTTCCACATCAACAAACCTCAAATCACGGTTTTGTTCAATCATAGTTTCTTCAGAAACCAAATTTGTCGATTCAGTATTTCCTGAAATTTTTCCAAAGATAACCAGTAATAATGATATTCCGACCAATGTTGCTAGCGCTAATAATGCACTATGAGGGAATGATTGTTCTTTTTGCTCACTCATATTCTATAACCCCTGGTATTTGTATCGATTTCAAATCTCATTCAAGTACCCATCAGGCCCTGTGTTCCAGTAACGTCGCTAGAATCATCAGAGTTATCCATTAATACCTGTTGATGATGTGAGTGCTCTTCAAGCACATGTGCAATTTTACCTGCTACCTCTTTTGCATCCGGCACATTCCTTAACATTGGCTGAGCCTTGGTAATTCTCCATGGTTTAACATGGGGCCACATAATTAAATACGAAACTTTTTCTGTGTCTGACAATGTTAATGAAATGTCGCCACTTGAGTCCTTATAGGCTTTTAGATCTGCTTGATTTACTTTGTTCCATGGAAGATTAACAATCATTTGTATTGCAACACCAAAACGAAGCACAATTCTTTGGTTAGTTAAGGTATAAATTGAGGCTTTACTAAAAAGATATGCAAATACCAAGAGCAATACTATTGTGAACCATGCCACTAGAACAAACCACAATGTACCTTGAATTGCATCACCCAGACTATAATTAGAATACACTTTGCTCAATATCTGAATAAATAGTAACACACCAAAATACATTGCTATTTTATTCACATGAAAAACATGCTTAGCAAAACTTTTCCATTTTGGAGAACCCTGCCAAAGAATTTTTTCCCCAGGTGGCAGTTGCTCAGGTAAACCCGGTATGGGTTCTGATTCATATTCAGTTATCTTCATACTAAAGGCCCTATTCTTTCCGGAGTTGCATACAGTTGTCCACCTGCATAGTAGGCACAAATTTTATCTTCTTCCTGAAGTGTGATTTGATCAGGGTTAGAAAGCGTAGGTACATCTGTAAAGTGCTCGCCTAATATCGAGTTCACTCTAATTGACTGCCCGCGCTTACAACTTGTAACGAATGGCATTGGAAGCAAGACCTGCTTTTCATCAACATTTAATTCTAAGTAGCGAATAATGGGCTCAGCACGATCTACCCAAATGTCGGTAACCGTACCTGCAGCCTGCCCATCTGAACCTATTACGGTAACACCGCGTGGATCAGGATCCTTTTCTTCAATCGTAAAATTAGTAGCCACACGCATGGGAACTATTCTCGGTTCACCCAGGTTCGTAATATCTGGAACATCCGGACGGTTTGCATAGGCAGCTGGCCCGACACCATCCTTCATCGGATTACCGGTTGGATGCAACGGTGCACCTGGCCATGGCGCTACTGGTTCTGCAGCTAAAGCATATTCATCAGGCTCATCTCTTGGCGCAGTTTGAACACCTCCATCATGCGGTCTTACAAACTGTTTCGAGCTTGGTAAGTCAGGGTAACCAACAACCCTTACGTTTCTAGCAGATGTGTTGCTAGCAGGATTTGATGTCAGTGGATAACCTTCACGCTTATCTTCACGACGTAAATACAGAATTAAACCTGCAAAAAAGATCCAAAACACATATAAAACTATTTGTGCGACATCTATATTTCCAAAAATTGAACCTGTTTCCATTATTTATACCTCCAAACAATTAAATTACTAACCAGGAAATCCTGCTAAACCAAATGCTGATGATTGGTCTTTTTCTTCTTGAGCTTCTATTTGATCATCTTGTTGAGTAGGCTCTTTAACCAGCGGCCCAATGGCAACTAAGGTTACAAATAACAATATGATCTCGATGCTGTAAACCGTTCCATAGCCTGTGACCGGGCTTACCAATGCAGGACCCAAATCTCCTTGCATTGCCAAATTAGAAAATATATCTCGAATCCCGCCACCCAGAGCAATCGCGACACCAGCCGCCGTTGCTTGCACCGCGCCCCACGCACCCAATGCCATTCCGCTTTGAACTACATTAGAGCCTTTAAGTTTTGAAGCGATGGAATTACTTTTGGTATCACTTGTTGAGTCAGTCGTTGAATTAGCCGTAGAATTAGCAAGACCCATTGCAAAAATCAACGTACCTACCGCAAACAAGCCACCACCAAACCCAATCAATCCGGTTCCCAAATAAAACAATGGAACAATAGCCAAAGGCGCAGAAAACAAAACAGCCGTCATCGCCACAATGCCCACTACAACACCTAGTCCTGCTAAACGAGCAGGATCTGTGTTTTTACTTAGACGATGTGAAGCAAAAGCTAGTGCTAACAACATACCTGTTGAAAGTATTGCAGTAAGTAAAGTAGTAGCACTTACAGATAAGCCTAAAATTTCTCCCCCATAAGGTTCAAGCAATATATCTTGCATATTGAATGCTGCTGTTCCAAGCCCGACAACAATAAGAAGCCGTGCTGTTTTACCTGCTTGACGAAATTGTTTCCAAGACGCTGAGAAATTTTGCCTTTCTCTAGTGGGTGAGGTTAATTTTGTATTGCGCTTCTCTTGTTGCCAAAGCGCTATGACATTTAATACAAACGTAGCTGCTGCTGCACCCTGAATAACTTGCACAAGCCTCATTGGGCTAAAATCAATTAAAAGGTAAGAAAATAGCAACGAACTACCCACCATACCTACTAACAACATTACATATAACAAAGCGACTACCCTAGGGCGTGCAGAATTTGGAGCAATGTCTGTTGCCAAGGCAAGACCCGCAGTTTGGGTAGTATGTAAACCACCCCCAATCAAAAGGAATGCAACTGCTGCACCCATATATTCTAACCCATAGGGTAACTGGCCTTTTTCAGCCAACACTAATAATGCAAAAGGTAAGATTGCCAAACCTCCAAACTGCATAAATGTTCCCATCCATATATAAGGCACACGTCTCCAGCCTAGTACAGACCTATGGTTATCTGATCCATGACCAATCAAAGCTCTGAAAGGTGCAAATAACAATGGCAATGAAATCATTACAGATACTAACCAAACGGGCACGGACAACTCTACTATCATGACGCGATTAAGCGTGCCATTAAGTAACACGATCGCCATACCAACACTTACTTGAAATAACGCAAGTCTTAGCAAACGTCCAAGCGG